>NZ_JBEZFD010000004.1:129930-403596 GCF_040649235.1 Spirillospora sp. NPDC049024 | reverse complement strand
CACAGCCGCCAGGCGAGCGCAGTGGGCCGGGACTGTGGAAAACACAGCCGCCAGGTGGGCGACGTGGGCCGGGACTGTGTGAACACAGCCGCCAGGCGAGCGCAGTGGGCCGGGACTGTGGAAAACACAGCCGCCAGGTGGGCGACGTGGGCCGGGACTGTGTGAACACAGCCGCCAGGTGGGCGACGTGGGCCGGGACTTTGGAACACGGCTTAGCTGGTCAGGCGGACGGGCATGGCCAGGTAGCGGTAGCCGGTGTCGGCGCCTTCGGCGGCGGCGTCGGACTCGTCGTCGTCCTTCTTGTCGGGGATGGCGGTGAGGAGGGCGGCCTTGGTCGGGCCGGAGCATTCGAGGCGGGCGTACTCGGTGTCGATGCCCGCGAGGCCGTCCAGCAGGTACTGGGGGGCGAACGCGATGTCGATGTCCTCGCCGTCGAGGCGGACGCCGAGGCTCTCGTTGGCGCGGGCGGAGTCGCCGGTGGCGGCGCGGACGCGGACCTCGTCGGCGGTGAAGGCCAGCCGGACCGGGGTGCCGCGCTCGGTGACGAGGGCGGCCCGCTTGATCGCCTCGACGAACGGGGCGACCCGGATCTCGGCGACCGAGGTCCAGGTGCCGGTGAGCCGCGACCGGTAGTTGATGTACTGGTCGTCGAGGAGGCGGCTGGTCATGCTGCGGCCGCCGCCGGAGATGCCGATGAGGGTGTCGGCGGTGCCGCCGAGGCCGATGGAGACGTCGGCGCCGCGCCTGATCGCCTTGGCGGTGTCGGCGAGGGTGCGGGCGGGGACGACGACACCGGCGGTGAAGTCGGGGTCCGCGGGGGACCAGGTCAGCTCGCGGGCGGCGATGCGGTAGCGGTCGGTGCAGGCGAGCCACATCGTGTCGCCCTCGATGTCGATCCGGACGCCGGTGAGCATGGGCAGGGTGTCGTCTCGCCCGGCGGCGGGGGTGACCTGCGCGACGGCGGCGGCGAACAGCTCGCCGGGGACGGTGCCGGCGACGGCGGGCGGCTCGGGGAGGGTGGGGTAGTCCTCGACGGGGAGCGTGAGGAGGCCGAACTCGGCGGGGCCGCAGCGGACGACGACCTCGGAGCCCTTGGTGAAGACGTCGACGGGCTCGTTCGGGAGGTTGCGCACGATGTCGGACAGCAGCCGCCCGGGGACGAGGACGCGGCCCGGCTCCGCCACGGCCGCCTCGTCGGTGGCGTGGGCGGACACCTCGTAGTCGAACGCGGCGAGGGTGAGCCCGCCCCCGTCGGTGACCTCGATGAGCATCCCCGCGAGGATGGGGAGCGCGGGACGTGCCGGCAGCGTCCGCGCGGCCCACGCCACGGCGTCGGCGAACGTCTGGCGGTCGACTCGGAACTCCACTCGATCAGCCCTTCTCAGGTCGGACGGCCTTCACGAGCACGGTAACCCCCGCCTCGGACATTCCTCCGGCGGGTCAGAACAGCGCGTTCTCGGAGGCCCTGGTCTTGCGTTCGAAGTCGAGGAGGTACCGCTTGCGGTCGATGCCGCCGCCGTAGCCGGTGAGGGACCCGGTGGACCCGACGACTCGGTGGCAGGGGACGATCACGCCGACCGGGTTGCGCCCGTTGGCGAGGCCGACCGCGCGGGACGCGGACGGGCTGCCGATCTCGACGGCGAGTTCGCCGTAGGTGACGGTCCGACCGTAGGGGATCTCCTGGAGCGCCGCCCAGACGCGCTGCTGGAAGGGCGTCCCGTGGAGGCGGAGCGGCAGGTCGAACTCGGTCAGTTCGCCCGCGAAGTACGCGGCGAGTTGCTCGGCGACGGTCGCGAAGGGTTCGTCCCCGGGGTCGCCGGGTGCGCCGAAGGTCTCCTGGGACGGGCGGTGCCGCTGCATGTCCATGTAGAGCCCGGACAGGGCACCGTCGGTCGCGACCAAGGTGAGTGGCCCCACGGGGCTTTCTATGACGACGTGCGTTGTTTCCACGGCGGTTCCTTCAGTTCGCGGGGAGCAGGTTGATGGGGTGGTCGAGGGTGGCCCACAGGTACTGGACGGCGTAGGCGCGCCATGGCCGCCATTGTGCGGCGCGCCGGGTGAGGGCCGCAGGAGTTGCGGGGAGGCCGAGCGTCGCGGCGGCGGCCCGGATGCCCAGGTCGCCTGGGATGAACGCGTCCGGGTCGCCGAGGGCGCGCATGGCGATGCTCTCGACGGTCCACGGACCGAAGCCTGGGAGGGCCGACAAGCGCGCGCGGGCCTCGTCCCAGTCGCTCCCTACGCCGAGGTCGACCTCCCCTTTGGCGAGGGCGTCGACAAGGGTCGTGAGGGTGGTGCGGCGGGTCTTGGGGAAGGCGAGGGTCTCCGGGTCGAGTTCGGCAAGGGCGGCAGGGGTCGGGAACAGGTGCGTCAGCCCGCCGCCCGGGTCGTCTATGGGGTCTCCGTAGGCGATGACCAGGCGCGCCGCATGGGTTCGGGCCGCGGCCGTCGACACCTGCTGGCCGAGGACGGCGCGGACGGCGAACTCGGGGGCGTCCACGGTGCGGGGCACGCGCCGCCCAGGGGCCTTGTCGATGAGCGGGGCGAGGACGGGGTCGGTGTGGAGCAGGTCGTCCACGGCGACGGGATCGGCGTCGAGGTCGAGCATCCAGCGGCAGCGGCTGATGGCGATGGGAAGGTCGCGCAGGTCGCTGAGGCTGAGCGTGCAGGCGACGTGGTCAGGCTGGGGGAGCAGGGTGGCGATGCCGTGCCCGTGGGGCAGCCGCATGGCGCGGCGGAACGAGCCGTCCCGCCATTCCTCGACGCCTGGGACGGCGGTGGCCGCGAGGTGCCCGAACAGGTTGTCCGGGCATAGCGGGGCCCGGAACGGCAGCCGCAGCGACAGCGCACCGGACCCGGCCGGCGGGTGCCCCTTGGCGACGCGGTCGCGCAGTGCGGACGGAGTGAGGGCGAACACCTCCCGGACGGTGTCGTTGAAGGCGCGGATGCTGGCGAACCCCGCCGCGAACGCCACGTCGCCCATGGGAAGGGCCGTCGTCTCGATGAGCAGCCGCGCCGTCTGCGCGCGCTGGGCCCGTGCCAGGGCGAGTGGACCAGCGCCCAGTTCGGCGCTGAGCTGACGCTCGATCTGGCGCGTGCTGTAACCCAGCCGTGCGGCGAGCCCGGGAACGCCCTCCCGGTCGACGACGCCGTCCGCGATGAGGCGCATCGCCCTGGCCACGACATCCGCGCGGTGGTTCCACTCGGGGGAGCCTGGGGACGTGTCGGGACGGCACCGCTTGCAGGCACGGAACCCCGCCTGCTGGGCGGCGGCGGCGCTCGGGTAGAAGCGCATGTTCTCCGGCTTGGGCGGCACCACGGGGCAGCTAGGACGGCAGTAGATCCCCGTGGTCACGACCCCGGTGAAGAACCATCCGTCGAAGCGGGCGTCCTTCGACTGGACGGCCCGCACGCACCTTTCCACGTCCTCGTGCATGCCTCCAGCATCACCGATGGTCAGGGGGATCCACTGGCGAGAATCCGACATCATCGTCGCGGTCCGGGCCGCCGGAGGCGCGGGCATGACCTCCCAGGTAATCGATCTTCCGTCACGGACCCGGCAGCGTAGGGGTCATCGGGGCGACGAACCCGAACGATCAGACGGGAGTCATGACATGAGCGATGTGCAGCAGCGGGTCGAGCGCTACCTGGCCGTGTGGAACGAGACCGACCCGGCCGCCCGGCGCGCCGCGATCGACGAACTGTGGACGGAGAACCCGGTCTACGTCGACCCGCTCGGCGTCGCCGAGGGGCGGGACGCGATCGACGCGTTCGTCGGAGCCGCGCAGCAGCAGTTCCCCGGCCTGGTGTTCCGCGGCGCGGGGACGGTGGACGCCCACCACAACGTGGCCCGCTTCACCTGGGAGCTCGGCCCCGAGGGCGGCGAGGCGATCGTGGTCGGCTTCGACGTGGCGACGTTCGACGACGAGGGCCGGTTCGACCGGGTGACGGGGTTCCTCGACAAGGTCCCGTCCTGATCTCTGCCTGCGATGGGGGGCCGGCGTGCCGGACGCCCGCGACGTCCGGCACGCCTCGTTCAGAGTTGCCGCAGCGCTCCCCCGTCCACGGCCCATTCGGCGCCCGTGACCTGGGCGGCCAGCGGTGACAGCAGGAAAGCGATGACCCGTGCGACGTCCTGGGGCGTGCCAAGGCGTCCGGTGGGGAGGCGCCGTTCGTCCTGGACGAATCGCTGGATCGCCTCCTCCACCGGTAGGCCGTACTGGTCGGCCAGCTGGTCGGCGAACCCTCCGGGCTCGTCCCAGAGGCGCGTACGGGTGGGGCCGGGCGCGACGACGTTGGAGCGTATGCCGCACCGGCCGAACTCCCCCGCCAGCGTCTTGGACACCGACAGCAGCGCCGTCTTGGACGCCGCATAGTCGACCAGCGGCGTATCGGGAAACCGTGCGGCCTCGCTGGAGACGTGCACGATGCTTCCCGCACCCTGGTCGATCAGCGCGGGCAGCGCGGCTCGGGCCATGCGCACGGCCGCGTGCAGGTTCAGTTCGAACGTCGCGTGCCATTGGGCGTCGGTGACGTCGAGGAACCCGATCCGGGATTCGAGGGCGCCGGCGTTGTTGACCAGGCCGTCCAGGCGCCCGTGCCGTTCCAGGGCGATGTCCACGACGCGTTGGGCCGCCTCAGGGCGGGTGAGGTCGGCGGCCACGTCGACGGGGGAGCGCGCCACCCGGACGGCGTGGGCGCCCTCGCGGGTGAGGAGGTCGGCGGTCGCCTCACCGATCCCGGCGGACGCTCCGGTCACGATGTAGACCCTGCCTTCGAGTTCGAGATCCATGGCGTCCCCCTAGGACCGGCGCAGGAACGCCCCGGCGAGGGCCGCGCCTGCAAGGACGATCGCGACGTTCACCGCCGTCGCCGTGTGGACGCCGCCCAGGACGGACGCGTTCGCGGTGGCGACGGCGCTCATCACGGGGATGCCGAGCGTGATCGCGACCTGCTGCGTCATCGTGGCGAGGCCGGTCGCGAGGCCCTGCTCGCCGTCCGGCAGCCCCGACGTCGCGATCCCCATGAACGCGACGATGGCGACGAGGTTCCCGAATCCCCCGATCGCGGTGGCGACGAGCAGCAGGCCCAGGCTTCCGCGCGTCTCCCCCAGGCCCAGCAGCGCGGCGGTCGCGGCGGCCTGCAGGACGAGCCCGGACACGAGCGTCCCCCGGCCGCCGAGCCGGCCCATGATGCGGGGCGCGGCGACGCCTCCGGCGAACGTCCCGGCGCCGAGGACGCCGAGCGCCAGCCCGGTCGCCAGCGGCGAGAAGTCCAGGACCTTCTGGAGGTAGATCGTCATCAGGAACACCAGCGACGTCTCCGTGGCGAACGCCACGAACCCGCCCACGTTGCCCCAGGTGACGGTGCGCCGGGTGAGGACGTTCAGCGGCGCGAGCGGAGCCGGCGAGCGCCGCTCGACCAGCACGAACGCGACGAGAAGCAATGCGGCGGCGGCCAGCGTGCCGAGCGCGGCGGGGGACCCCCATCCGGCCGACCCGGCGGAGGTGATCCCGTAGACGAGGGCGAGGAGGCCGCCGGTCACGGTCACCGCGCCTGGAACGTCCAGCCTCGCCCTGTCCCGGGACCGGCTCTCCGCGACCACGGCGGGCGTGACCGCGAAGATCAGCACCGCCACCGGGACGTTGACCAGGAACGCCCAGCGCCAGCTCAGCAGGTCGGTCAGCAGCCCGCCGAGGATCGCGCCGACGGTGAACCCGGCCGACATCAGCGCGCCGCTGAGCCCGAGCGCCCGCGTCCGCATCGGCCCCTCCGGGAACGACGTGGTGAGCAGCGAGAGGGCGGCAGGCGTGGCGATCGCCGTGGCCAGGCCCTGGAGGACGCGTCCGGTGAGCAGCACCGCCGGGGACGTGGCCAGCCCGCCGATCAGCGAGCCTCCGGCCAGGAGCGCCATGCCCAGGAGCAGCATCCGGCGCCGTCCGGCCAGGTCGGCCACACGACCGAACAGCAGCGTGAACCCGGCGGCGGGCAGGGCGAACGCCGTGGCGATCCATTGCAGCTCGTCCAGTCCGAAGCCCAGTCCGCGGCCGACTACGGGCAGCGCCACGTTCAGGATGGAGAAGTCGATGGCGAGCATGAACTGCGCGCCGAGCAAGAGGGTCAGAACCAGCTTGTGCCGTGACGACATCCGCTCTGGAGGAGCGGACACGGCGGTAGTGAGTGCGGTCATGGCAGAGACCCTCGTCGCGCCGGCCCCGCCTACCCAGTCCCCGCCCGTTCGTACCACTCCCAGTGGCAGGCTCAGCGACCTCGGAGGGAGAACCAACCTGGCTCCCTGGCGTGACGGCCGTCCGGCACCCGTCTCCTTAGGCTCAGCAGCGTCCAGCCAGACCGACCAGGAGGATTCCCTTGCGTGGCAAGCTTTCTGCCCTCGCCCTAGCCGCGGTCGGCGTCACCGCACTCACCGCATGCGACGTGGCATTCGCTTCCACCTACGAGGACGACGCCACGCTGAAGGGCAAAATCACCGCTGTGCGCCTGGACGACATCGGATCGGGCGGTGTGACGCTGCGCGGTGGCTCGTCCAAGACGTCCCTGCACCGCACCATCAAATATCGCGGTGACAAGCCGGACGGGCCAACGCACCGCATCGAGAACGGCGTCCTGACGCTGCGCGGCTGCGGCTCCCGCTGCTCGGTGAGCTACACGCTCGAACTCCCGGCCGGCCTCCCGATGTCGGGCAGCACCTCGAACGGCTCCATCACCCTGTCCAAGGTGGGCGCGGTGGACGTGTCCACCCACTCGGGCTCGGTCCACCTGGACGGCGTGGCGGGGCCGGTCAAGGCCAGGACGTCCAACGGCAAGATCCGGGGGAGCGGCCTCAAGGGCGGCATCGAGGTCGAGACGTCCAACGGCTCGATCACTCTGACGCCCGGATCGCCGCAGAACGTCCGCGCGAAGACGTCCAACGGCGACATCACGCTCACCATGCCGCAAGGGCGCTACCGCGTCAGCGCCGACACCAACAACGGCGACCGCAAGCTCGGCGTCCCGAACGACTCCTCCGCCCGGTACCTGCTCGACCTGCGCACCAGCAACGGCGACATCACCACCAAGACCGCCTGACCGGCCGGGCCGATAGCCTCGGCTGCATGGCGCGCAACGGTGAACTCGGCGAGTTCCTCAAGTCGCGGCGGGGGCGGCTGCGTCCCGACGACGTCGATCTCCCCACGTACGGGACGCGGCGGCGCGTGCCCGGGCTGCGGCGCGAGGAACTGGCGCAGCTGGCCGGAGTCAGCGTCGCGTACTACATCAGGCTGGAGCAGGGCACCGCCGACGGCGTGTCCACCGAGGTCCTTGACGCGATCTCGCGGGCGCTAAGGCTGGACGGCGACGAGCACGCCCACCTGCACCGGCTCGCGCACCCGCCGCGCCGCGCGCCCATCACCGCGCCTCCCCGCCTGCGCGCCCCGCTCCAGCACCTGCTCGACTCGTTCACGCACGCGCCCGCCTACGTGGTCGGGCACTACACGAACGTGGTCGCGTGGAACCGGCTCACCGCGGCCGTGTTCGTCGACCTGGCGAGCGTCCCGCCGGACGAGCGGACCTGGTCCCACCAGATCCACCTGAACGCCGACTACAAGGCCCGGCTCGGCGACAACTGGCCCACGGTGGCCCGGCGCAACGCCGCCTACCTGCGGTTCCGTTCCGGTCAGGACCCGGACGACCCGCACCTGCGCGCGGTCATCGACTGCCTGCGCGAGCGGAGCCCGGAGTTCGGCCGCCTGTGGTCGGCCCACCACGTCACGGACCTGACGCACGGCGAGGCCCGCATCGACCACCCCGAGGTGGGACGGCTCGTCCTGCCGTTCGAGACCCTGCACCTGCCCGGCGACCCCGACCTCAGCCGCCTCATGCTCTACGCGGCCGAACCGGGCTCCCCCTCAGAGAGGGCCCTGCGCAAGCTGGCCGAGACCTCCACCCACCTCTCCAGCGCGGACCTCACCTAACGCGGCATGGCGGCTGCGGCCTCATGCGCGAGGTCGGTGAGGCGGCGGACATCTGGGTCGTCCGCCAGCTCCGTTGCCGCCGGAACGGGCCCTCCGGCGTTCTCCGCGACCGCGAGCGCCGTCGCGACGAACCCCTCCATCAGCGACCTGAGGATCCTGTGGGAGGACCTCGCGTAGTACCGGACGAGCGCGTCGGTGAACGCGGCGAACACCGGAACGTCCACCTGGCACTCGTCCGCCTCCATCGGCCCGAGACCGGACGGGACGCCGAGCATGCGGGCGTGCGCCGCCGCCGTGTCCAGGAAGAGCCCGGCGACCCTGGTCGCAGGGTTCCACAGGACGTCGTCGCCGTTCTGGAAGTACTGGCTCATTGGGCGGCTGTGTGGAAGTGGGCGTCGCGGTCGGCGGTGGCTAGGGCCGTGTTGAGCAGGGCCACCACCGCGAAGGTGATGCCCGCCGTCGGGTGGCCGACGCCGTAGAGGGCTAGGGCGCCGGCGCCGAATACGGCGGCCTTCACCAGCAGGACGAGCGGCAGCGCGATTTTGAAGCGGGCCCGTGGCGCGGCGAACATCCCCCACAGGACGATCGCGGCGGCCGGTGCCGCGAGGCCGAGGACGATGTTGACCAGGACGTTCCCGGTCGCTGTGAAGCCCCACCACGCGAGCGCGGCGATGGCGACGAGTTCCAGCAGGAAGGCGAGGCCTTCGTTAAGGGCATGCAATGGCCCGGGTAGACGCACGCCGATACGGTACCCCTGTGGACGAGATCTCCTGGCGGGAGGACGGCCGGGACCATCGCGTCCGCTGGCGGTCGGAGAGCGGGGCGCCGCCGCCGCGCCGCGTGGTGGTCGCCGACGACGAGACGCGTGCGGACGACGCCTACCGCCTGGCCTGCGAAGGCACGGCGCTGCTGTGGCGCGGCGACTTCCAGAACGCGCGGCAGCTCCTCAAGGCCATGTCACGCCGGATCGATCGTCCACCGCGGCGACGTAGGAACAAGCCCGAACCGGAGCGGGCGCAAGCGTTCCACCTCTACCGGCAGGCACGCGCCCAGCGCGCGCGGACGCTCGGCATGCTCCTCATACCGTTCGACCCCGGTCACGTGATTCCGCTGCGGCGCGCACCGGACGTCCAGGACGCCTGTACGGAGGCCTACGGGCCGGACGACCAGCCCTACGTCGCCTCACTGCGTGAACTGCTCGGCCTGATCGGCGCTCACGAATGGCGTGAGAAGGGCGTTCCGATCCCCGCGCTGGGCGGCGACCGCGTCCATCCGCACTACGGCGTCTTCTCGCCCATCAGGGGCGAGTACGTGGACCTGGTGGGCGAGGCACCGCTCCCGGCTACGAAGACGGCGTTCGATGTAGGAACCGGTACGGGTGTCCTGGCCGCGGTCCTGGCTCGTCGGGGCGTCGAGCACGTTGTCGCTACTGACCAGGACCAGCGCGCGCTGGCCTGCGCCCAAGAGAACGTCGACCGGCTCGGTGTGAACGTGGAGGTCGTCCAAGCCGACCTCTTCCCGGAAGGGCGCGCCGGTCTGGCCGTCTGCAATCCGCCCTGGGTCCCGGCCAAGCCGAGCACGCCGCTGGAGCATGCCGTCTACGACCCGGGCAGCCGGATGCTGCGCGGTTTCCTGTCCGGTCTCGCCGACCATCTGGAGCCGGGCGGGGAGGGCTGGTTGATCCTGTCCGATCTGGCCGAGCACCTGGGGCTTCGCACGCGCGACGAACTCCTGGAGATGATCGCCTCGTCCGGCCTGCGGGTCGCGGGCAGGCTCGACACCTCCCCGCGCCATCCGCGCGCCGCCGACCCCGACGACCCGCTCCACGCGGCCCGCGCCGCCGAGACCACGTCGCTGTGGCGGCTCACCGCGGGGTGAACGCGGGTCAGACGTGGCTGCGGTGCGCGGTCTCGGGGCCGATGACGCGCAGCAGGTCGAGGGCCTCGATGCTGTCGGTGCCGGGCGGCGGGGTGAAGACGAAGAGCCGCTGGTCCTCGGCGGGGGTCAGCAGCGCCTCGGTGTCGAACTCGATGGGGCCGATCTCCGGGTGCACGACCTTCATCCGGCTGGTGCGCGGGACGGCGACCTCGTGCCGCTCCCAGAGCCGGCTGAACTCGGCGCTGGCCGCGTGCAGCCGTCCGACCAGCGCTGACGCGGCGGCGTCGTTGCCCCGGCGCGCGACGGCCGCGCGCAGGTTGGCGACGTGCCGTCGGCCGTGCTGCTCGTGCTCCTCCGCCGGGTACGCCTCCCGGACGAACGGGTCGGTGAACCACCGCCACACGATGTTCCGATCGGGCTCCTCCACCGTGCAGACGCACCCGAAGAGGGCCTCGGCCAGGGCGTTCTGCGCCAGCAGGTCGCCGAGGTCGCCGATGATCTGCGCCGGCGTCTCGTGCAGGCGGTCCAGCAGGTAGAGCATGCTCGGCCGGACGTACTCGCCCGCGAACGGCCCGGCGGGCGGGCGGTGCCCGGCGAGGACGTGGAGATGGTCGCGCTCGTCGATCGTCAGCCGCAGCGCGCGGGCCAGCGCGCCGAGCAGCTGGGTGGACGGCTGCGGGCTGCGGGCCTGCTCAAGGCGCATGTAGTAGTCCGCCGACATCCCGGCGAGCTGGGAGACCTCCTCCCGGCGCAGCCCCGGCGTGCGTCGCCTGGGGCCCGCCGTCAGGCCGACCTCCTGCGGGCGGAGCCGCTCGCGGGAGCGGCGGAGGAAGTCGGCGAGCTCCTTGCGGTCCATCTCCATGCACCCATGATTCCGCGCCGTCCCGGATGTCCGTAGAGCTGAGACTGGGACCGGTTGTCCTAGCCAGAGTGGTCCGCTCCTCATCGCGGCGGGGCGCTGGCAGCGTCGATGACGTCCGGAAACGACAGCGACCGAAGGACGGCCGACCATGCCGAAGCTCACCGTTGGAAACACCACCGTCCCCTACCGCGTCGAGGGCTCGGGGCCCGCCCTCGTCCTCGTGCACGGCGTGGGACCCGGCTCCTCCATGTGGGACCTGATGCTCGACCGGTTCACCGATCAGCACACCGTCCTGCTGCCCGACCTCGGCGGCAGCGACCTCGCCGAGGACGACGGCTCCCCGCTGACCATGGAGGCGCTCGCCGGGCAGGTCAACGCCGTGATCGAGGACGCCGGCGCGGGCCCCGCCGACGTGGTCGGGTTCTCGCTCGGCGCGCCGACCGCCGCGGCGGCCGCGGCGCTGCGCCCGGACCTCGTCCGGCGCCTGGTGACCGTTGCGGGGCTTTCCCACTCGGGGGACGAGTACATCCAGCAGCACATGTCCCTCTGGCTCGGGCTGGCCCGCGACCCGGAGAGTTTCGGACGTTTCGCGACCCTCACCGCGCTCAGCGGCACGTTCCTCAACCAGATCGGCCACGACGCGGTGGAGCAGCAGCACGCGTTCATGGGCCGGCCGGACGACCGGCTGCGGCAGATCGAACTCGTCAAGCGGCTCGACATCCGGCCGCTGCTGCCCCGGATCACGGCGCCCACGCTGGTGATCGGGGCGACCCGCGACCAGACCGTCCCCGTCGGGAACCACCGGGAGCTGTTCGCGAGCATCCCCGGCAGCGAGTACACCGAGCTCGACACCGGCCACGTCGTCATGGCGGAGCGGCCCGACGAGTTCGTCAAGCTCGTCCGGGACTTCCTCGACCGCACCTGACCTCGCACGCCGGGCCGCTCAGCCGGGTGCCCCGGATACCGGGCTGGGCGGTCCCTGGTCACCGTGCGCGCGCCCCGAGCAGTATGGAGAGCATGCGTCCCATCGACCAGCAGACCATCCTCATCACGGGCGCGACCGACGGGCTCGGCCGCGCGCTCGCCGCCGAACTGGCCGCCGAAGGCGCCACGGTCCTCGTCCACGGGCGGGACGACCGCCGCGGTGAGGCGACCCTCAAGGAGATCGGCGGCAGCGCCTCCTGGTACCGCGCCGACCTGTCGTCGCTCGCCGAGACCCGCGCGCTCGCCGAGGCCGTCCGCGCCGACCACCCGCGGCTGGACGTGCTCGTCAACAACGCGGGCATCGGCACCGACGGCCCGCGGCAGGAGAGCGCGGACGGCCACGAGCTGACGTTCCAGGTGAACTACCTGTCCGGCTACCTGCTGACCCGGCTGCTGCTGCCCACCCTGACCGCCTCGGCGCCGGCGCGGATCGTCAACGTCAGCAGCCTCGGCCAGCAGGCCATCGACTTCGACGACGTGATGATCACCCGCGGGTACAGCGGGATGCGGGCGTACTGCCAGAGCAAGCTCGCCCAGATCCTGTTCACGATCGACCTCGCCGCCGAGCTGGCCGGGACGGGCGTCACCGCGAACGCCCTGCACCCGGCCACCTACATGCCGACCAAGATGGTGTCCTCGCCGATCAGCACCCTGGAGGAGGGCGTACGGGCGACCCACCGCCTCGTCACCGATCCCGCCCTGGACGACGTGTCCGGCCGCTTCTTCAACGGGCTCCGGGAAGCGCGCGCGGACGCCCAGGCCTACGACCCCGACGCCCGCGCCCGCCTGAAGGCACTCTCCGACGAGCTCACCTCCCCCTGAACCGGCGGAAGAACGCCTGGACGTCGGCGGTGAGCAGCTCCGGCGCCTCGACGGCCGGGAAATGCCCGCCGCGCTCGAACTCCGTCCAGTGGACGACGTCGTAGACGCCCTCCAGGCGCCGCCTCACCGGCCGGACGAGATCGTGCGGGAACACCGCGATCCCGATCGGAACGGGGCACGGAACCGGCGGGCCGCCCCGCGCGGCGTTCGCCTTGTGCAGCCTGGAGGAGGACCCGGCCGTGCCGGTGATCCAGTACAGCATCACCGTCGTCAGCAGGCGGTCGTCGTCGATGCCGCTCGCCGGGTCCGTCCACTCGGTGACCTTGTCGGCGATCCAGGCGAGCTGGCCGACGGGGGAGTCGGTCAACCCGTACGCGACGGTCTGGGGACGGGTCGTCTGCATCTGCCAATACCCGGCCGGGTTCGCCAGATACTCCCTCTGGCTCGCCAACCTCTCCTTGTCATCCGGGGACAGATCGTCTTCCTCGTCACCTGGGGGCGACCCCATGAAGTTGAAGTGGACGCCCACGACCCGGTCAGGCGCCGCCGCTCCCAGCGCGTTCGAGATGGGCCAACCCCAGTCGCCGCCCTGCGCGCCGTAACGCTCGTAGCCGAGCCGTTCCATCAGCGTGGCCCACGCCCGCGCGATGCGTTTCACGTCCCATCCGGCCTCGCGGGTCGGTCCGGAGAGGGTGAACCCCGGAAGGGACGGGATCACGAGGTGGAACGCGTCCAACGGGTCGCCGCCGTGCGCGCGCGGGTCGGTGAGCGGCCCGATCACGTCCAGGAAGTCGGCGACCGTGCTGGGCCAGCCGTGCGTGATGATCAGCGGCAGCGCGTCCGGCTCCGGCGACCGGATGTGCAGGAAATGGATGTTCGTCCCGTCGATCTCGGTCGTGAACTGCGGGAACGCGTTGAGCTTCGCCTCCTGCGCCCGCCAGTCGAAGGCCGTCCGCCAGCGCTCGGCCAGCTCCTTCACGCGGGCGAGCGGGATGCCGTGGTCCCAGCCGATGCCGGGCAGCTCGTCCGGCCACCGCGTCCGGTCCAGCCGCGCGGCGAGGTCGTCGAGGCCGGCCTGCGGAACCTCCAGGCGGAACGGCGTGATCTCAGACATTCGCGGCCTCCCAGATCGGACGGGCCTCGACCCGCGTGAGGCGCCAGCCGTCCGCCGTCCGGGCGGCGCGCAGTTCGTAGCGCTCACCGAGCATGCGCAAACCCTCTTCGCGGGCGAAGACCACCAGGAGGTTGGCGCTGATCGCGGCCTGGTCGCCGTCCACGTCGATGAGCGGGTCGGTGATGAAGTGCTGGGTCGGCACGGTGTGGTTCTTGCGCGCCTGCGCGACGAGCGCGTCGACGCCCTTCGCGACACCGCCCAGGGTGTGCGCCTCGGCGTCCTCGGCGAAGATGCCCCGCCCGTCGTCGGGGCACTTGTCGTCCAGCCACCGGCCCAGACGGCTGGCGAGCGCGGACAGTTCTGCACGGTCGTCCATGACTCCTCTTTCGTTGGTTGCGCCAACGTTGGTGCAGCCAACAGTAGAGGATTGTTGGCCCCACCAACAACCCCCTAGACTGATCCGCATGACGACGTCCGACGCCCGGACGCCCGCGCGGCTCCGGCGCACCCCGAGCTGGCTGATCAATCTCGTCTCGACGCACAGCCACCGCCTGGTCGCCGACGGATTCGCCGCGGCCGGCGCCCGCGGCTACCACTTCCGGCTGCTCACCGCCCTGCAGGAGTACGGCCCGTCCAGCCAGGCGGACCTCGGCCGCCGCTCGGGCATCGACCGCAGCGACGTGGTCGCCGCCGTGAACGAGCTGGCCGCGAAGGGCATGGTGGACCGCTCCCCCGACCCGTCCGACCGGCGCCGCAACGTCATCACGCTCACCCCGGAGGGCTCCCGCCACCTGGCTGAACTGGACGAGGTCCTGACCCGCATCCAGGACGACCTGCTCGCCCCGCTCACGCCGGACGAACGCACCCGGCTCACGAAACTGCTGGCCCGCGTCGCCGACCACCACGCGGACAACCGCCGCTCCGGATAAATCGCTGGCGTTCGTTGGATAATCCAACTTAGAGTGGTCGATCCCCGACCAAGGAGCCGCCCCATGCCACCTGCGATCCGCCTCGCCGAACTGCCGCCCGCCGCGATGAAAGCCCTGCTGGAAGACGACCTGGAGGGCGCCGGCGCGGTGGCCGGGGTGCCGCTCACCGACTACTTCACCACCGACGAGGCGAAGTACCTGTGGCGCTTCCGCCTCGCCCAGCTCGACCGCGACCCGTCCCACGCGCCCTGGACCGCCCGGGCCGCCGTCGCCGAACCGGAGGGCGTGGTCGTCGGCCACGCGGGCTTCCACGGCGCCCCTGACGAGAACGGAACCGTCGAGATCGGCTACTCCGTCGACCCGGCGCACCGCCGCAAGGGCTACGCCCGCGCGATGCTCACCGCCCTCCTGGACCGCGCCGCCGGCGAACCGTCCGTCAAGACCGTCCGCGCCACGATCAGCCCCGACAACGAGGCCTCCCTGGCGACCATCGCAGGCCAGGGCTTCACCCACGTAGGCGAACAATGGGACGAAGAAGACGGCCGCGAATTGATCTACGAACGCCCCGCCCGCTGACCCGGCAACGCGTCCGCACGGGAGGAATACGGCGCCATACTCCGCCCAGAGCAATGTTTGTAGATGGATCGTAGGCAGCAGTGTGCAGCACACGCCCTCCCCCGCCCCTCTTGCTGCGCGTCCGCGCCAGGAGGGGTCATCTGCTCTCCTTCAGCAGGGCGGCGGCCCGGCGCGCGGCCCTCGGGTCTGCGACGACGAGCTCGCCGACCGCTTTCCCTCGCTCAGCTCGCGAACCAGATCCCGTTCGCCGCGTCCACGATCGGCGAGATCGAACCGGGCGAGGCCACTTGCGATCGGGTCTTTGCCGAGGAGTGCGATCGCGTGCTCGATTCGCGCGACGCCTTGTCCCACCTGCACGACGGCCTCTTCGCAAGAGCAGTCACAGCGGAACCCAGGGCGGGAGTGGGTGCGTGGAGGTCGGCCGCCTCCCCGGAACCATCGCCTTCCGCGACTCCAAGGATCCGGATGGTCCGCAACTCCACGTCACCCGGGACGCCTTCCGTCTGATCCTCGCGACCCTCAAGGGCTGACTTGCGCGCCCGGAGGGGGTCGGGGGAACTGTCCGCGGATTCTGGTACCCGCACCGCCGCGTCCATCGGGTAGGAGAGAGAGCGCTGTTCCGGCGAGGGCTCCGTTGTCAGGGAGTTCTTGCGGACGACTGGCCTGGTGGCGAGTCCAGCCCGGATCGGTCGCGGCAGTCACGCAGCCAGGCTCGCCACGCGAACGCACTTCGTACTGGTATCAGCACCCAGGCAGCGAGTGCGAAAATCCTCCACCCCCACCCACGTGGTCCTTCGGGGGGATAGACCGAGTCTGTCGACCCGGCATCAATAGCAGGTCTCCTGGCACCCTTCGTGAGATCGCCTCTGCCGGCGTCCTCCAAATAGACGTCATATTCGCGACGCCGCCCGTCGTCGCCGACGAATTGGCCGTACCAGCGGCAGTCTTCCTGAAATTCCAGGTACTTGGCGGTGAACGTTCCTGGGGTGCCATGACCGAGCTCTGCCCGCAGGTCCGGCGCAAGCTGGAGGAGAATGATGCCACCTAGGATCGGTCCAGCGATCCCGAAGAGATAACGCAGCACGGCGGACGCATCACGTTCGCGATCCGGACAAGGCCGGTCACGCCCCCCGTGACAGGCCCTGCCTCTTCGCCTAATTCGGTCGCTTCCAGGTGGCTCGGCTCATGATCCGGGTGCCGTTCCACCTGGCGAGTCGCGTCCCCTTGAGCGCTGCGCGCGGGCGGGCGGTCAGCAGGACTGATCGATGTCGAGGACCCCCACCTCGTCGCCCCGGACGAACAACACGTAGGCGTACTCGTCCTCGCCGTCGTCCTCCTCGGCGGGGTCTGGCGGCGGCCACTCGGTGGGCAGGTATCCGTTCACCGCGACGAGCGCGCCGCCCAGACGACGCTCGATGACGTCGACCAGGTCGTCGACGAGGTGAGGCACGAGGTGGTCGGCCGGAATCTCGGGCAGCTCGTCGATGCCGTCCCACGAGCCGTCCCAGAGGTCGACGAGGGAGAGCCGGGCGGTGTTGCGGAGCGACGTCCGCAGCTCGGAGAACGTGGTCGGACCGAACGTCGGTTCTTCGCCGGCGTGATCCTCGGCGTCCTCGCGGGTGGCCGACCAATGGCGAGTGGCGGCGGCGAGGCCGTCGCCGTCCTGTGTCTCGCCTTCGGGGAGCCTGCCGATACGGAACCGGAAGTCCACCGGGTTGTTGTTGTTCACCATCAGGTGCTCGCTCAGCAGCGTGGCGAGACAGGCGATCCGGGTGCGGAGGGCGCCGTCCGCACCGTCGTCCGCGATGACCGGCGGCCGTCGCACCGCCGGCGCCGGCTCGAGGGTGATCCGCACCGTGCTTCCGTAGTGGTCGCGGTGCAGCAGGTGCAGGGCCGGGTCGTCCTCGGTCGTGGTGAGGCGAAGCAGGTCGCCGTATCCACCGACCGCCTCATGCGCCAGGTAGCGCACCAAGGACGTCTGGCGCGCGTCGTGGACGTGGGTCGCCTCGGCGAGGAGCGAGACCAGTTCCTCGGAGGATGTGGAGCGGTCGTCCTTCGATGACGTGCCGGTGCATGGAACCGCGCCCGAGACCTCCGGCAGGTCAGCGATCGCGGCGAGCCGCTCGGGCGGAGCCGGCCATGGTTCGTCGCGGGGGTCTCCGGCCTTGCCGAGCACGAGCGTCGACGCCCACCCGGGCGCGGTTTCCGGTGTCCACGCGGCGAGCAGCCACAGGGCCGAGACGAGCACCCACTGCGGGTTCGACGGCCGCCGGCCGTCCGGCCGGTTCGCCGGATCCGGCTGCCGGTGCCACGCGTCGGTGAAGGCCGTCGTCAGCTCCACCCACACCACCTCCGTCACGGCTCGCGTGTCGACTCCCGCGCGACCCGAGCGCCGCCACGGACCCGGCGACCTTATCCAAGATCACCGTCACTCCGGTCAATGGCGAGACCGCCCGTGACGGCGCCCCGGCGCCGACGCGGATGGCATACCGCCTCAAGGGCTGACCGGCGCATCTCGGGCGAATTGCGGGAGTTGTTCTGCGGGTCCCGCCGCCTGCGCACTTGTTGCCGCAGATTTGGTGGGCGGGCCGGTTACCGACCGATCTGCCGTCAAAAGGCCTTTGCGGCAGGGTGGCCTGGAGGCTCGTCCAGGTCGGGGTGGTTGCGGCGATCGCGCAGCCAAACTCGCCACGCGAGTGCGCTTGTCACTGCCATCACTGCGCTCAGGACGAGGACAAAAAACCAACGCCACCAGGTGCTCGGTCCCGCCAGGGGATGGACCGCAGCCGGTGAGCCGGTGTCGATGGCGGTCGCCTTGGCGCCCTTCGTGAGGTCGTTTTTGCCGGCGTCCATCAGATAGACCTCAGAGGGGCGACGGCGCCCGTCTTCGCTGGTGAACTGGCCGTACCAACGGCAGTCGTCCTCGCATTCCAGGTGCTGCGCGGTGAACGTCCCTCGGGTGCCATCGCCGAGCCGTGCTTCCAGGTCCGGCACCAGTTGCATGAGGATGATGACCAGGAAGGCCAGCGAAGTGACCGGCAGGATGTACCGCAGCTGGAACGAGTCGCTCTTTCGATGAAAATCCAGTTTTCGAGGGATAAGCCACCTGTCCAGCTCCGAAACCCCCATGAGCCTGAGACGTCGGCGGTGTCGCCGCGGTTTACCAGCGCCGTTCGGCCTGGATGCCGGCGTTAGCGATATGGAGAAGGCGCGCAATGCCGAGTCCTCCCGTGCAGGCGCTCGGCGGCGGATGGAGCGCGGTGGTGAGGCCCTCGCAATGGGGGTGCTTCCCGTCCTGAGGGGTGCGCTGAACGCATGACCCGGTGACCAGGGTCCCGGCGGGCAGGGCTGTGACCTGGGCGTTATGTCTGGCCTGCCTCTTGACGTGGAACGTTCTGGACAGTGCAATGTCACACGTCATGTGTACAAGGTCACATCGGGGCGGCGTTCGCCGCGTCGGGAGGGGAGACCCGATGAGAAGAATCGCGCTGGGCTGCGTGCTCGGAGCGGCGGCCCTGGCGGTGTCCGCCTGCGGTCAGGGGCTGCTGGGCTCGGACGACGCCGAGGACTCGGGCCCGATCACGATCGGCATGGCGATCCCGCTTTCGGGGTCCAGCGCCGACATCGGGCCCTACATGAAGAACGGCGCCCAGATGGCCGTGGACGAGATCAACGCCCGGGGCGGCATCGGCAAGCGCAAGCTGCGGCTCCGGGTGGAGGACGACGCCTGCGACCCGAAGACCGCGGTGGCGGCGGCCAGCAAGCTGGTGGCCGCGAAGATCGCCGTCTCGGTGGGCGGCTACTGCTCGGGGGCGACGCTGCCGACCCTGCCGGTGTTCGACCGCGCGAAGATCCCGATGATCATTCCGGCGGCCAACTCCACCGAACTGGTCGCGCAGCGGCTCAGGCACGTCTTCCTGATCAACGGGACGGGCGACCAGCAGGCCGTGGCGGCGATGAACTGGATGACCAAGAGCGGGCCGAAGAAGGTCGCGGTCCTGCACGACAACACCTCGTACTCCAAGGACATCGCGACGCGGACGGCGGCGGCGCTCGACAAGCCCGGCGGCCCCGACAAGGCCACGCTGGACGCCGTCAACCCAGGTGAGAGCGACTACTCCGCCAACATCACGAACGTCCTCAAGACCCACCCGGACTTCATCTACTGGACCGGCTACTACCAGGAGGGCGGCCTCCTGCTGCGGCAGTTCCGGCAGGCCGGGTACACGGGCGGGTTCATGGTGGGGGACGGCTCGGTCGACGCCAAGCTCATCAAGATCGCCGGAGACAAGGCGGCGGACGGCGTCTTCGCGACCATGACGCAGACCCCCGACACGATCGAGGGCGCGGGCGGCTGGATCGGCTCCTACAAGAAGAAGTTCGGCAGCGATCCCGGCCCGTATTCCACCCAGTCCTACGACGCCGTCCGGGTCGCGGCCGAGGGCATCGCCAAGGCCGGCGGCACCGACGGCGACAAGATCGCGAAGGAGCTGGAGGCGATCAACGGCTTCCCGATCTTCACTGGTCCGCTGAAGTTCACCCCGCAGCACACGCTCAGCAACGGCGGCTTCGTGATCCTCGTGGTCAAGGGCGGCGCCTTCACGCTGCGCGACGCCCTGAAGTAGGCGCGTCCATGGCACAGCTGATCTGGAACGGGCTGTTCGTCGGCTCGTTCTACGCCCTGGTCGCCCTCGGCTACAGCATGGTCTACGGGATCATCAAGCTGCTCAACTTCGCGCACGGCGACCTGTACATGCTCGGGGCCTTCACCGGGTTCGCGATGCTCGGCGCGATGGGCGGCCTGGTGCACTCCTCCTCGCTGGCGGCGCTGCTCATCGTCCTGGTCCTCACCATGGTCACCACGGGGACGGCCGGCCTGGTGGTCGAGCGGGTGGCCTACCGGCCCCTGCGCGGCATGCCCCGGCTGTCCCTGCTGATCACCGCGGTCGGCGCGTCCTTCGCGCTGGAGTACGGCACCCGGATCGCGGCCGGTCCGAACCCGCGGGTCTACCCGGTGCGCCTGGACGGGGCGTCCTTCACCGTCCTCGGTGCGCGCGTGACGATGCAGCAGCTGCTCCTGATGACCGTCTCCGTGGTGCTGATGGCGGGGCTGACGGTGCTCATCGGACGGACCCGGCAGGGCCGGGCGATGCGGGCCATCGCGCTCGACCCGAAGGCGTGCCTGCTCATGGGCGTCAACGTGGACGCCGTGATCGCCCGCACCTTCTTCATCGGCTCCGCGATGGCGGGCGCCGCGGGCGTGATGGCCGGCGGCTACTACGGAAAGATCGACTTTTTGATGGGGTTCATCATCGGGCTCAAGGCGTTCACCGCCGCCGTCATCGGCGGGATCGGGAACGTTCCCGGCACGATGCTGGGGGCGCTCGTGCTGGGACTGCTCGAGTCCTTCGGCACCCACTGGGTGGGCGGCGAGTGGCGGGACGTGTTCGCGTTCGGCTTCCTCATCCTCTTCCTCACCGTGCGGCCGACCGGGCTGCTCGGCGAGCGCGTCACGGAGCGGGTGTGATGGCGGCCGTTCCCGAACGCGCGGCGAAACGCCGCCCGACGACGCTCTCGCGTCTGCTGGAGAGCCGCCACCTCGGGTGGGCCGGCCTCGCCGTGGGGCTGGCCGCCCCGTTCGCGATCGCCACGCCGTACGCGATGAACATCATGACCAGCGCGGTGATCTTCGTGATGCTCGCGGTCGGTCTGAACATCGTGGTCGGCTACTGCGGGCTGCTCGACCTCGGATTCGCCGCGTTCTTCGCGGTCGGCGCCTACACCAGCGGCCTGCTGGCCACCCGGCTGGACTGGCCGCTGGTGGCGACCGTCCCCTTCGTCATCGGCGCCACCGTGATCGCCGGCATCGTCATCGGCGGTCCCACGCTCCGGCTGCGCAGCGACTACCTCGCGATCGTGACGCTCGGCTTCGGGGAGATCGTCCGGATCGTCGCCAACAACCTGGACGTCACCGGCGGGCCCTCCGGCATCTACGGCATCCCCGGCCTGTTCGGCGACCATGTCGCGAACCCGGTGGTGTTCTACTACGCCGCGCTGCTGATCGTCGCGGTGGCGGTGCTGCTCGCCGCCCGGCTGGGACGGTCCCGGCTCGGGCGCGCGTGGCGGTTCGTCCGGGAGGACGAGGACGCCGCCGAGGCCATGGGCGTCCACACGTACCGGGTCAAGCTGGCCGCCTACATCGCCGGCGCGGTCTGGGGCGGGCTCGCGGGCGTGCTGTTCGCCGCGCAGCTGTCGGCGATCTCCCCGGCCAGCTTCACCTTCCTCCAGTCGGCCCTCGTGCTGATGGCGGTCGTGCTCGGCGGCATGGGCTCCACCCCCGGCGTCGTCCTCGGCGCCGTCGTGATCAGTCTGCTGCCCGAGATGCTCCGCGGGCTGGCCGACTACCGGTTCTTCGTGTTCGGCGTCCTGCTGATCGCCATGATGATCGGCCGCCCGCAGGGGCTCTGGCCGCACCGGTCGCGCGAGACCGCCCGCATGGCGGCCCGGTCGGGAGGTGCCTGATGCTGGACGTGCGAGATCTCCGGCTGGCGTTCGGCGGCGTCCAGGCGGTCGGCGGGCTCAGCTTCCGGGTGGACGCTGGCGAGATCGTCTCGATCATCGGCCCGAACGGGGCGGGCAAGACCTCCGCCTTCAACTGCGTCACCGGCTTCTACAAGCCGACCGGTGGCCGGATCGTCCTGGACGGCACCGACATCACCGGACGGCGCCCGTCCGCGATCGCCGCGCGCGGACTGTCGCGGACCTTCCAGAACCTCCGCGTCTTCGGCGAGCTGTCGGTGCTGGACAACGTGCGGGCCGGGACCCACCTGTGGCTGCGGCAGCGGATGTTCGACGTGCTGCTGCACACGCCCCGCTACCGGCGCAGCGAGCAGGAGGCCACCGACGAGGCGCACAAGTGGCTCGACTTCACCGGGCTCCGCGGCGACCGGACGGGCCTCGTCCGGCACCTCCCGTACGGGGAGCAGCGCCGCGTGGAGATCGCGCGGGCCCTGGCCCGCCGTCCCGCCCTCCTGCTCCTGGACGAGCCCGCCGCCGGGCTCAACCACGGGGAGAAGGCGGAGCTGCTCGACCTGATCCGGAGGATCAGGGAGCTCGGCATCGCGGTCGCGCTCATCGAGCACGACATGGGCCTGGTCATGGAGATCTCCGACCGCGTGGTGGTGCTCGACCACGGCAAGGAGATCGCCGACGGCACGCCCGCCGAGGTCCGCGCCGACCCGGCGGTGATCGAGGCGTATCTCGGGCGCGACGCCGCCCCGGAGGAGACCGAGGAGGTGCGCGGTGCTCGAAGTGACTGACCTGACGGTGAAGTACGGCGGCGTGACCGCGCTGGACGGCCTGTCGCTCACCGTCGGGGAGGGCGAGACGGTCGCGCTCCTGGGCAGCAATGGGGCCGGTAAGACGACGACGCTGTCGGCGATCTCCGGCCTGGTCCGCCCGTCCGGCGGCGACATCAGATACGAGGGCGCGTCGGTGGCGGGGTCGGCGCCGTCCGCGATCGTGGCGCGCGGCGTGGTTCACGTGCCCGAGGGGCGGCGGATCTTCAGCACCCTGACGGTCCACGAGAACCTGCTGCTCGGCGGGTACCTGGTGCGGGACGGCCGCGAGCTGGCCAGGCGCATCGACCGCGTCTACGGGCTGCTCCCCCTGCTGGCCGAACGGCGCGGGCAGGAGGGCGGGACGCTGTCGGGCGGCGAGCAGCAGATGCTGGCCATCGGCCGCGCCCTGGTCGCCGGGCCCCGGCTGCTGATGCTGGACGAGCCGTCGATGGGCCTCGCCCCGCTCGTCGTGGCGGCGGTCATGGAGGTCATCCGCGACGTCGCCGCGGACGGGACGGCGGTCCTGCTGGTCGAGCAGAACGCGAGGGCGGCCCTCGGGATCGCCCGGCGCGGGTACGTGATCGAGAACGGCCGCTGCGCCCTGGAGAGGCCGGCGGCCGAACTCGCCGTCGATCCGCGCGTGGTCGAGGCCTACCTGGGCGGCGCGGCCTGAAGACGGCATCAAGGCCGGTCACACGAGTGTGACCGGCCTTGAACGCGCGCCCGGGGATCGGTTACCGGATGGCGAGGGCGCGGGTGAGGGTGCGGAACAGGTCGGTCTGGTCGGTGACGCCGAGGACGCTCGCGGCCTGCGGGCCCTTGGCGGCGATCCGGACCTGGGTGCCGGTGTGCTCCTGCGACTGGCCCGGCGTGTTGGTCGCGTAGTTGAGCTTCATGGGGGCGCCGTCGGCGGTGATCAGCGTGGCGGTCTGGCCCGGGCTCTGCGCCTCCAGCGGGATGATCTGGCTGGTGTGGCCGTGGTCCGCGGTCACGACCACCAGGGTGTCGGGGTGCCGGCGGGCGTAGTCGAGCGAGGCCCGCACCGCCTTGTCGAACTCGGCCGTCTCACCGATCTGGCCGCAGGGGTCGGCTGCGTGATCGCGCTTGTCGATCGAGGCGCCCTCGATCTGCAGGAAGAAGCCCTTGCGGCTGTGCTTGGTCTGCGCGTCCAGCAGGCCGATGGCCTTGGACGCCATGGTCGACAGGTGCGGGCCGCCGAAGGAGCCGTTCGGCGTGCACCTGGACGGGTCGGTGCCGCCGACCTTGGCCGCCGGACCGGTCCACTCCTGCGGCATGTTGCCGTCGGCGAACAGCCCCAGCAGCTTGCCGCCGGGCTTGGCCGCGTTCAGCCCGCCCTCGTCGGTGACGACGGTGTATCCGGCGGCCTTGGCCTGGTCGATCACGGTCCTGCCGGCGAAGGGCCCCGCCTTGACCGTCTGCGCGAAGCGGGCCTTCCCGCCGCCCAGGTAGAGGTCGGCGCCCGTCTGCACCTGCTGCTCGGCGATCGAGCCGGGCCCGCCGTTGACCTTGTCCTGCGCGGGGCACTTGGCCATGTCGGCCGGGCCCTGGCAGCCGCGGTCCG
Source organism: Spirillospora sp. NPDC049024 (assembly GCF_040649235.1). Classification (NCBI taxonomy): domain Bacteria; kingdom Bacillati; phylum Actinomycetota; class Actinomycetes; order Streptosporangiales; family Thermomonosporaceae; genus Spirillospora; species Spirillospora sp. NPDC049024. Next base: position 379,542 of record NZ_JBEZFD010000004.1, on the reverse strand, counting down.
CGACGTGCGCGGCCAGCACCGCCGGGGTGGCGTCGCCGAGTTCGGCCGTGGACACGTCGCCGGTGCGCAGCCCGGCCCGCTTGGCCAGTTCCAGGACGGTCGGGACCGGCTTGCCGTCCGGCGTGACCGAGATGGCCCCGTTGTAGGTCTTGTGACCCGTCGCCCAACCGGTGCCGCTGGCCGCCGAGTCGGTCACGTAGTCGATCTGGCGCGGGTCGGCCTTGTTGACCGAGTACGTGGTGTACGCACCGGTCAGCGGCAGCGTGTCCATGGCGAGCCGCCCGGCGGCGCCCTTGACGTAGTTGCGGGCGGCGGTGATCTCCGAGTCGCCCATGCCGTCACCGATCAACAGGATGACGTTGCGCGCCTTGCCGCCCTGCACGGCCTGCCGGACCTCCTGGGTCCGGTCGCCGCCGGACGCGTCCGCGAGCCCCGAGCCGAGCGCGGCGGCCACCGCCCCGGTGGTGAGGACGACCGCGGCCGTCCGCCGTATCTTCGCAGCCGGATTCATCGGGCTGACCTCCTGGCTCATGAGTGACGAACAGGCACAGACCACCAGGTCGAGATGAGGCCGACGCCCGTCGATCACGACGAACATGTGAACGGTCGGCGAACGGTGGCGCGACGCGGTCGACAGCACCTCTCGCCGGGTGGACGCCGAAGGCGGACCCGGGCCTTCGCACCGGGGCCGCCTTCGTCCGGAGACGCCCGCTTCGCCGCTACAGGGGCGGACGCGTCACATGCACCGGCGTCCCGTAGTCGGAGAACTCGGTGACCGAGGTGAAGCGGACCGGGTCCCGGTCGGCGATCTCGGGATGCGGGCTGGTGATGACGGTCGTCTGCACGATCTTCTGGATCTTGCGGGTGGCGAGCCCGACCGTCACCGTCCCGGTGATCCGCCGACCGGCGGGCGACCCCTCGGAGGGACGGGCCGCGTGGGAGAAGGCGTAGGTCCGCACCTCCGCCGCCCCGCTGCCCGACCGGCCCTGGGACACCACCTTTCCGAACGTGGCCAGCATCCGCAGCGTCCGGCCGACGTCGGCGGTCAGCTCCTGCGGGCCGGTCGTGCCGCGCGTCAGCCCGTTCAGCCCGTGGTCGAGCTTGCGCCATGTCCTGCCGCGCTGCACGTAGGTCTCGTCGCCGATGAAGCGCTGCTCCATCGGCACCGATCCAGGGCCGCGCAGGTAGCCGCGCCGGTTGGGGGCGTCGAAGGCGCCCTGGTAGGTCTCCACGGTCTCGCGCCGGCCGCGCGAGCTGAGCGTCCACGTTAGTTTCACGTGGAACGTCGAGCCCGCCGTGGCTTGGGTCGCCGCGGCGAGGGTGACGTCGCCGCCGGGTTCGGTCTTGATCGTGCGGTCGGCGTCGTCGCCCGGGACGAGGTTCCCGCCGACGGTGGCAGCCGCCACGACCAGCGCGACCGCGCCGGTGCCGAGCGCTCCGGCGGCCGTGCGGCGCCTGCGCTTGGCCCGCCGGCCGCGGTGCATCACGGTCTCGATCGGCGCGTCCGGGATCGGGTGCGCGTCGGTCGCCGACCGCAGCATCTGGGTCAGCCGGTCCTCGCTCATCGTGTGATCTCCTCGGTCTGTGAGAGGGCGAGCGTCGAACGGAGCCGTTTCATCGCCCGGGAGTGCTGGCTCTTGACGGTGCCGACGGAGCATCCGAGAAGGTCGGCGGTCGCCGCCTCCGTCAGGTCGGCGTAGTGCCGCAGCACGACGATCGCGCGCTGCTGGCGGGGCAGGACGAGCAGCGCGCGGCGCAGCTCGTCGTCCGGCTCCCGCTGGGAACTGGAACGCGCGTCGAGCCGTTCGGGGGCGTCGGTCAGCAGCTCCCGCCGCCTGCGCCGCCACCAGCTGACGTTGCCGTTGACCAGCATCCGCTTCAGGTAGGCGTCCGGGTCGCCGTCGGCCACCCGGCGCCAGCGCACGTACAGCTTCACCAGGCAGTCCTGGAGGAGCTCCTCGGCGCGGTGGGCGTCGCCGGTCAGCAGCGTGGCCAGGCCGTAATGGCGTTTCCACGCGGCGGCCGCGAACGCGGCGTACGCGGTGTCCTGCGTCGGTTCACTCACGCCCATTGAACGCCGCAGAGCGCGCGGATGGTTGGCAGGATCGTCCGGCGAATCCGCTGGCATGATCTCGTTCCCGGCATCGGGGGCAGCGGGGCGCCGCGGCTCAGCGCTCGGTGTTCGACGCGGCGAAGCGGGCCCGGTAGGCGGACGGGCTGAGGCCGGTCTGGCGGCGCACCTGGACGCGCAGGTTGGCGGGGGTGCCCAGGCCGCTGGCGCGCGCGACGGCCTCCAGCCGGAGCTCGCCGTTCTCGATGAGCCTGCACGCCAGCGCGGCCCGCTCGGCGTTCAACCAGGCCAGCGGGGTCGTGCCGAGCTCGGCCCGGAAGCGGCGGTGCAGCGTGGCGGCGCTGGTAGCGGCGCGGGCGGCCAGGTCGGCGACGGTCAGGGGCAGATCGAGCCGCTCCCGCGCCCAGGCCAGAACGGGTGCGAGCGAGGTGTCCGGGATCGCGGGGACGGGACGTTCGACGAACTGCCGCTGGCCGCCGTCGCGGTGCCCGGCGAAGACCAGGCGGCGGCCGACCGCGTTGGCGATCTCCGCGCCGTGGTCGCGGCGCACGAGGTGCAGGCCCAGGTCGAGCGCCGCGGCGCTGCCCGCCGCGGTCAGCACGTCGCCGTCGTCCACGAACAGCACGTCGGGTTCGAGCCGCACCGCCGGGAAGCGGGACCGGAAGAGATCGGCCCAGCGCCAGTGGGTGGTCGCCGGGCGGCCGTCGAGCACCCCGGCGGCCGCCAGCGTGAACGCGCCGGTGCAGAAGCTCACGAGCCGTGCGCCACGGTCGGCGGCCCCGCGGATCGCGGCGAGGACCCTCTCGTCGGGAGTGTTCTCGGGGTCTGGGCGATTGGGGACGATCACGGTGTCCGCGGTCTCGACCGCCTCCAGCCCGGAGATCCCCGACATCGTGAACATGCCCGCGTGCATCACCACCGGGCCGGGCGCGCAGAGCGTGAAGTCGTACCAGGGGACGTCCAACTCGGGCCGGCGCAGGCCGAACAACTCGGTCGCGACGCCCATCTCGAACGGGTTCGAACCCCGGTCGACCATCATGACCACGCGATGCGAGGATCCTTGCGGCATATGCGATTCCTAGCACTCACGCTGGGGCACGGCCAGCCGTGACAGTGGAGGGATGAACGAACCGATCGATCTGCACTCCGCGCTGGCCTCCTTCTCCGACCTCTGGAGCCCGCGCATCGTTTCGCAGGTGAACGACTACGACGTCCGCGTCGCCAAGGTCGCCGGGGACCACGTCTGGCACGCCCACGACGACACCGACGAGTTCTTCCTGGTACTCGACGGCGAACTCACCATCGCGCTCCGCGACGGGAGCGGCGAACGCGCCGTGACCCTTTCCAAGGGCTCGGTCTTCGTCGTGCCTCGCGGCGTGGAGCACAAGCCGTCCGCCCCGGGCGGCGCGTCGATCCTCATGTTCGAGCCGACCGGGACGCTGAGCGTCGGCGACCGGCACGACGACGTCCCGGACCACGTCGACGCGACCATCGGGCGGGCCCTCGGCTAGCACCCGGAGCGGGTCACGGGCCGGTCTGGGGGCTCCAGCGCGGTCCCGCGTGTTGGGCCAGGGCGGTGATGAAGGCGTCGTGCTGGTGCTCGTACATGGGGCCCAGGACGCAGACGGGTCTGCGCTTCCCCTGGCCCTTCTCCAGGTCGGGGATCGACACGTCGAGGCCGATCCACCCGGCGGGGCGGAGCTGGGTGTGCGGGCTCCCCTTGCGAAACCGGACGCGGAGGGTGTCGCAGCGGTGGTACCGCCCGGCCGCCGTGCGTTCGAGCGAGACCGTCTCGATCTCGTTCCAGAGGAATGTGCGCCGCCCAACGGGGCCCGTGGACGGGGTGGCGCACCGAGGATCCGTGGTGGTGATGCCGCGCGAGTCGATGCGGAGGGACCATGGGCGGCGGTGCGCCAGTCCGCGGGAATGCCGGTACCAGGCCGGAGTGCGGAAGGCGAGATAGATCCCGTACAGCACGGCGCCGACCCCGCAGAAGAAGGCCGGGTATGCGGCAATGAAGGCCGCGAACCCCCAAGGATCGCTCGTCGAATCGTCTCCCCACTTCACTGCCAGCCAAATGATCAGCAGCGCGAGGACGACGAGCGTCCCGACAACGATCCAGCGGGGGCCCGGAGCCTTTTTGAGTGCTTCCGTATAGGAGGAAGGGGGCTCCTCTCCGGTCCAGCCGATCTCGAACCCGTCTCCGGCCTCCGGTGGAGCCTCGCGCGCGGTGACCTTTGCAGACGGGGACGGTGAGCCCTGCGCGCCGGCCCCCACCCGCTGTTCGCCGCGGTCCGGAACGGTCGCGAACCGCGCCTGCTGGAGGCGTTCCAGAACGGCCTGCGCGGTCGGGGGACGCCGGTCCGGGTCGCGTTGCAGCAGTTCCGACACCAGCCCGGTGAGGACCGGCGGAACGTCGGGACGCAGGGCGTTCAGCCGGGGCGCTTCGCCGTCGATCTTGCGGCGGATGACGGAAAGGTCGTTGGCACCGGTGAACGGAGGCTCCCCGGCGAGGAGCGCGAACAGGACGCCGCCCAGGGCGTAGAGGTCGGAGCGTTCGTCGCCGCGCTGGTCGAGGAACTGCTCCGGCGCGCCGTACGAGGCGGTGCCCGCCGGCGCGAGCATGGTGGTCGGGGCGACGGTGAAGGTGTGCGCGTGGGAGAAGCCGGCGATGCCGAAGTCGACCACCTTGACCCGGTCGTCGGACGTCAGCATCACATTCGACGGTTTGATGTCGTAATGGACGACCCTCGCCTTGTGCGCGGCGGCCAGGGCCGCGCAGATCGCCTGCGCGATGTCCAGCGCACGCGTCGACTCCATGGGTCGCCCGCCGCGGATGTGCGCGGCGAGTGTGGCGCCCTCCACCCGCTCCATCACCATGAACCGCAGGCCGTCGTGCACGCCCCGGTCGTAGAGGGCGACGACGTTGGGGTGGTTGATCTGCGCGGCGGCGACCGCCTCTCGCTCGAAGCGGTGCAGCAGGTCGGGAGAGGTGTCGGCGTCGTCGGGGAGGAACTTGACGGCCACGTCCCGGTGCAGGTCGCGGTCGCGCCCCGCCCAAACCTCGCCCATCCCGCCGCGACCGAGACGTTCGACCAGCTCGTACCTGCCCGCGATCAGCGTGCCGCGATCCACCCGCCGCCCCTCACGTGCGCACCCCTGCCGTCCTGATCATTGTCACGCACCCTTCCGCCTCATGCAGACGATTCTGTTCCTTTGTTCGCCAGGGGCACGCCTCCAGGGACTGCCGTGAGCGGCCGCTCCATCGGCCGGAGCAGAACGCTCGCCTCGGCCACCGGAAGGCTTGCCGGCTCTGTTGCGAGACCGCCGCCAGGTCGGGGCGCTCAGCATCACGTGCTCCCGATCAGGGCACGTACCCGCGTTCCATCAGGTCGCCGCGCCGCTCTTCGCGTCGGGCTGGTCGGGCAGGAGGCGGCGGTGGGCCATGGCGAGGAAGGCGCGGCCTGCCGGACTGGCGTGGTGGGGACGGGCGGCGAGGATGATCCGGCGTTCCAGTGAGGGCCGGGCGAGCGGCACCTGGGCCAGTGCGGGCGGCCCTTGGAGCGCGGACTGCGGGAGGACGGCCAGGCCGATCCGCTGGAGGACGAGCTGCCGGACGAGGGTGAGGTCGCGGGTCTCGGCGACCACGTTCGGGACGAACCCGAGACGCTGGCAGGCGGCCTCGATGTTGGTGCGGAGCTTGCCGCTGCGGGGCGCGGTCACGAGGGGTTCGTCCCGCAGGTCGTGGAGGGTGAGCGACTCCCGGGCGGCGAAGGGGTGGTCGGGGTGCAGGGCGACCACGACGTCCTCACGGGCGATCACGTGCGGGGTCATCTCTGCGGCGAGCGGGGTGTCGGCGGGGCCCTGGCCGACGACCGCCACGTCGAGTTCGCCGGTGGACAGGGCGGCGATCAGGCCGTCCGTCTCGTCCTCGCGGAGGGTGAGGCGGATCCGCGGATGGCGCCGGTGGAAGGCGCCCAGCAGCGCGAGCACGCGCTGGTCGGGCAGCGGTTGCACCAGACCGACCGCGAGGCTGCCGGTGAGCAGGCCCGACAACGCGGCGATCGACTCCTTGGCGTTGGCGGCCTCGGCGAGCATGGCGCGGGCGTGCGGCAGCAGTGCCTCCCCGGCGGCGGTGAGGGCGACGGAGCGGCGGTCGCGCCGGAAGAGGGGCTCGCCCACCTCGGCCTCCAGCCGGCGGATCTGCTGGCTGATCGCGGGCTGCGCCACCTGGACGCGCTCGGCCGCGCGGGTGAAGTGGCGTTCCTCGGCGACGGCGACGAAGTACCCGAGCTGTCGCAGTTCCATAAACAAACGCTATTACAGCAAGCGTAAGCCTGTCTTGGACTTATCACTGCTGGCCGCCCTAGCGTCGGTGACGTCGAACGAACCGACCGGAAGACGAGGAACGAGCATGGGCAAGCTGGTGGTGTCGGAGATCCAAGGCCCCGAGGGCAGTCCCGTACCGGCCACGTACGCCGTCCGGCAGGGCGGGCAGCGGTGAACGCCCCGGTCCGGGTCCGGCTCGCGATGACCCTCGCCGCGTGGCTTGTGGCGTTCGCCGTGGTCATGCTGCTGCTCGCGCTGTTCGGGGACATGCTCGCCGCGCTGCCGATGGCCGGCCGCGCCGCGGTCATCAGCGGTGTCCTCGTCACCGTCATGGTCAACCTGGTCATGCCGAGGCTGGCCGCCCTGGTCGACCGGTGGGCCGCCCCCGGACCGGAGACGGCCCCGGCGGGCGGCGCGACCGAACCCTCCGACCGCGAGCCCGTCCACTCGTGAGAGGCCGGAGGGCCTGGAGGTCGACCGGCCCGGGGCGGCGGTTCCGGCCCACGGGTCGGGGCCGCCGCCCCGCCACGTCCACCGCTTCCTCGATCATCCGGAGGCGGGAAGAATGTGAGCGAAGCCGGAGGCAGCCGGTTCGAGTCCGGTCCGCGCTCCGGGAGTCCACGGGAACCGGAGGAGACGCGATGGCGACGATGCCGCCGAACCCGGCGTTGGAAGCGCTGGACGTGCTGGTCGGCGAGTGGACGGCCGAGGTTCCGCAGTTCGGTGACGCGCAGGGCAGGGTGACCATCGACCGGTCGGAAGGCGGCGCCTTCCTGCGGATCCGGTCGGAACCGCCGGCTCCCGCGCCGACCGCCGTCCAGCTCGTCGGTCCCGACGACTCGTCCGACCTCTACACCGTCCTGTACTACGACACGCGCGGCGTCTCCCGCGTCTACCGGATGACCTTCGACGGCGGAGTCTGGAAGATGTGGCGGGACGCCCCAGGGTTCGCCCAGCGCTTCACCGGAACGGTCAGCGCCGACGGCCGCACGATCCAGGCGGCCTGGGAGAAGTCCTTCGACAACCAGACCTGGGAGCACGACTTCGACATCACCTACACGAAGGTCGCCGGCTAGGGCTCCAGGCCGGGATGGTCGCGCAGCCAGGCCTCCGCGCGCCTGCGCGACGCCTGCGACAGCCACGCGTCCTGGACGACCTCCGCGAGCTCCCGCCGCGTCAGCTCACCGAGGCGGCTCGCCCGGATCAGCACCGAGCGGTGGCCGTTGAAATGGGGCGTCGTGAAGAACGGCGACGCCTCGTCCTGCACGAGCGCCTCCTTGTCGGACTCGGAGGGCACCCAGAAGACGATCACGTCCGGGTAGCGCTCGTCCGTGATGGGGTCGACCGCGTCGGGGCGAGGGGTGCGGAAGAACACGAACGACTTGCGTCCCACCTGGTAGACGGGATTCCCGCTCTTGCCGTGCTCGACCGTGACATGAGGCATCGCCTGTGCCAGCTCGTGCACGTCCTCCACCCGGGCAGGACGATCGTCTGCCTGCATGCCGGGCAGCGTACTCCGGTCCGCTGTCCCCGCCATGGAAGGCGCAAGCCCCGCCGCGGCGCGTGCCGGTCGGCGGGGCCCACGCGTTGACGGTCAGGGCTTCTGGCCGGGCTTGTCGACGACTCCGATGGCGACGCGGACCATGATGCGCTGCACGGTCCCCGCCCTCAGCGTCCTCCTGGGCTCGCCCTCGGACTCGAACGTCCGGTCTTTGATCGTCACCGCCCGTTCCCCGAGGTAGGCGTAGGTGCGCGGGTCGAGCAGCATCTCCTGGTGCAGCCAGCCGTCCACCGTCAGGCCCAGCGCGATCGCCGGCCGGCCGTCGGCGTCCACCTTGCCCTCGACCAGCGTCACGCCCGGGATCCGCTTGATGGCCCGGAAGATCGCCGCCTCCTGCGCAGGGGAATGGACGCTCTCACGCAGGATGGTGGCCAGGATCTCGTAGGTCAGCTCATCGCCGCCGCCGCCCGCGCCGACTTTCCGCAGGAGCGCATCGGGATCGCTGGGCAGTGGGTCGTACCTGGCCGCGGCGGCCGAGTCCACCGTTTCGTACCCGAGCTGCACCCTGCCGTCCTTGAGCGCCGCGTCCTGCTTGCCGTCGACCCGCCGCCAGGAATCCCAGGTATCCGTCTTGTACGGACCGCCCCAGGCGACCCCGCCCGCATTGGCCGACGTCGTCAGCCGCATCCTCGTGTAGATCCACTGGTGGGGGCGGGGTGTGCGGAAGTGCCCCTTCTCGGCGGCCGCGGCGGCCCGGTCGAGCACGTGCGCCGCCTCGGCGACCGAACTCAGCGAGACGACAGGGGGTGTCGGACCGGGAGGTTCCTCCTCGCCGCCTCCGAGGACGCCCGCACCGGCGACGGCCGTCACCGCCAGTGCACCGACGGCGGCGAGCCGGACGCTCAGTCCCGGCAGGCGGAGCCCACGGCGCCGCCGCTCCGTTTCCCTCCGGGCCGACGGCCCGGCGTCCACGGCATCGGACGGGTCCAGTGCCGTGACGGCCTCCGCCAGGTGGCGCGCGCCCGGTCGGTCGGCGAACCCGGCCAGCGTCTCGTCGTGCACGCGGGCCATCGACCGCACCAGGTCATCGGTGGAGTGGTGCTTCATGCCAGGGACCTCCGCTCGCCGGTGGGACGCTTGGTGACCGCGGGCGCCACCTCGGCCTGGGCCGAGCGCAGCGCGCGGGAGAAGCGCTTGCGCGCCCGGTGCAGCCGGACGCGCGCGGCCCCGACCGAGCAGCCGAGGACCGCGGCGACGGCGGAGTGGTCGAGCCCCTCCCAGGCGACCAGGCCGAGCACCTCGCGGTCGTCGTCCGACAGGTGGCCGAACGCCTCGGCGATGGCCGACGCCTCCGCCGGATCCGAACCGACCGCGGCGATCTCGTCGCGGAGGTCGTGGCGCAGGCTCGTGGTGCGCCGCCGGCGCTGCGCCTCCCCGCGCCAGTGGTTGGCCAGCACCCGGCGCGCGACGCCGTACATCCACAGGCGCGCCCGGCCGCCGGGCGGGATGTCGTCCAGCCGCCTCCACGCGATCGTGAAGGTCTCCGCGACGACGTCGGCGGCGTCGTCCGGGGACGGGCACCGGCGCAGCACGTACCCCAGGATCGGTTCGTACGTGGCGGCGTAGACGTCCTCGAACCTGGCCTTGCGGTCATCCATCGAAGCCCCGATGGCGTGGTCTCTCCAGTCGCACGTGGCCCTCCTTGACTGCGGGAACACCCCGTACGTGTCGAGAGGGACGCCGGTGTTACCGCCCAGGGGGCCGCGGCTCGGGCACCGGCCCCGCCGCCGGTTCGCGCGGGCCCGCGGACGTCTTCGACCGAGCAGGACGATCTTCTGCCCGGATGCCCGCAGCGTAACGCCGGATCATCGGCCGCGCCCGCGAGGCGTTCAGGAACTGAGGGCCTCGCGCTCGATCCGCTCGAACTGCGCGGCCATCGCCTCGGCCAGCGCGGTAGCCCCCGACAGCGGGCGCACCATCACGGTGAGGTCGTCGATCAGCCCGTCCTCGTCCATGTGGAGGAAGTCGCACCCGTGCACCTGGCGCCCGTTCACGGTCGCCTCGAACATGAGGGCGTGGTCGCGGCCGTCGGCGCTCGCGATCTCCCGCACGTAGCGGAGGTCCTGGAACACCCGCGCCGCGCCCCGCACGATCGCCGCCGTGATCGCCTTCCCGTGGTACGGCTTGAACGCGACCGGGCTGGTGAACACGGCGTCGTCGGCAAGCAGCCCCTCGATCGCCGCCGTGTCCCCGGCCTCCACCGCTCGCCGGAACGGATGCATCCGACACCCCCGAGTATCCAACTTGTTGATTAGGTGCAAATTACACTAGCCATGTCGTGGGAGGTCGTCCACCGGTCGGGGACGTGGCGGCGATCACGGGCCGATACGCTCGGGACCATGTCGTTGCGGAACGCGGTGCTGGCCACGCTTCTGGAAGGCGAAGCGTCCGGGTACGACCTGTCCAAGAGCTTCGACGCCGGCGTGGCCAACTTCTGGATGGCCACCCCGCAGCAGCTCTACCGGGAGTTGGACAAGATGGCCGCCGAGGGTCTGATCCAGGCGCGGGTCGTCCAGCAGGAACGCCGTCCCAACAAGCGCCTGTTCTCCCTCACCGAGGCCGGCCGCCGCGCCCTGCACGACTTCACCGCGAGGCCCCCGCGCCCCGGCGCGATGCGCGAGGAGCTGATGGTCCAGGTCCAGGCGGTGGACGCCGGGGACGTCGAGGCCGTCATGTCCGCCCTCCGCGAGCGCCGGACCTGGGCCGAATCCAAGATCGCCCGCTTCGAGCGGCTCCAGGCGCGCTTCCTGAACGGCCGCACCGAAGAGGAGTACCTGGCCACCGCCGAACGGATCGGCCCCTACCTCACCCTGATGCGCGGCCTGGCCTTCGAACGCGAGAACCTCCGCTGGTGCGAGGAGACTTTGACCGTCCTCGACCGCCGCACCAGCTCCCTCAAGCCCTAGCCCTGGACGTACCGGGCGAAGTGGTGAAGGAATCCTTGCGGGCGCGGACGCGGGCGCGGGCGTGGTGCAGTGCGGCGCCGACGGGCATGCCTGTGTAGGGCGTCCAGATGTGGGGACGCCAGGCCGCGCTCCGCGCTGAGCCGCGGTTCGGTGACCGCCCGGTCGCCGAGCCCGGACACATCTCGATGCTCAGTTCTCGGCTGCATGTCTTGTTCGGCGGGGCGCCGATCGTCTTGTAGATGAGGGCGGACGAACCGGCTGCGAAGGAGGAGCCATGCCGGACGAGGACGTGAAGCGGGCAGCGCACCGAGCCCTGGTGGATCGCGTGCTGAAAGGGGAGGGCCGGGCGCCTGCGGACCAGCGGGCACGCGCCTTCGGCAACGATGGGCTCGCCCCGCCGCTGGACACATTGATCGGCAAGGTCGTCGACACCCCGGCCCAGGTCACCGAGGCGGACCTGGCCGCGGCGAAGGCGTCGGGCTGCACGGAGGACCAGGTGTTCGAGCTGGTGGTCTGCGCCGCGGTCGGCCAGTCCGACCGGCTGTACGAAGCCGGGCTGGCCGCCCTGGCCGAAGCGACCGGCGAAGGGAGGCCGGGCCATGCGCCTTGACATCCTCGACCACGGCTACGACCGGCGAACCAAGCTGCTGTTCGCGCTCATCCGGCTGCTCTCCAGGCATCCGGTGCCGGACGCCGCCAAGCTGGTCTTCTACCGGCCCGACTTCTACGGCACCCGGGCGAAGGAGTTCACCCACGAGGCGATGCGCGGGCCGTCCGACTGGTCGGTGGGCGACCGGGAGTTGATGGCGGCCTACGTGTCCCAGGTGAACGAGTCGGCATTCTGCGTCGCCGCGCACACGGCGACAGCGAGCCGGGCGTACCAGGACGAGTCCCGGGTCGCGGCGGTGCTGGCCGACCTGGACTCGGCCCCCGTCGAGGAGCCGCTGCGGGCGACGCTGCGGATGCTCGGCAAGCTGACCCGGGAGGGCGAGGTCGGCGCCGACGACATGCGGGACGTGCTGGCCGCCGGTGTCTCACCCCGGCAGGTCGAGGACGCGCTCGCGGTCTGCGCCGCGTTCACCGTCACCGCCCGCCTCGCGAACGCCTTCGGATTCGAGTTGCTCACCCCGGAGGACTTCGAAGCCGGAGCCGGCTACCTGCTCAAGCGCGGCTACCGGTAACCCGGCGGGCGCCTCAGGCGGGAAGCGGCTCCACGCAGGCAAAGAGCGGAAGGCTCTCGCCGTCCGTCCGCTCGGCCGCGTCGATGTAGTCGGCGAGAGCGCCGCGGGACCGGGCGAGCCTCTCCATCTGGTCGTCGATGCGCCGCAACCGCGTCCGCATCGCGGCCAGCAACTCGGGACACCCGAGCAGCTCCGGGGCCTCCCCGACCGCGCAAGGCAGCAGGTACGCGATGTCCTCAGAGGACAGACCCGCGTCGAGCAGATGCCGGATCTGCTTCACCCGCACCACGGCGCCCTCGTCGTACTCGCGGTAGCCGTTCGCGCCGCGGTCCGCCTCCAGCAGGCCCTGCGCCTCGTAGTAGCGCAGCTGATGGGCCTTGACGCCCGTCCGGCGGCTCAGCTCTCCGATCCGCATCGCATCCTCACTTGACCTTCAGACCGGTATCAACGTTGACGATGCTGCCATGAGCGACAACACCGACATCCCTGTGACGATCCTCGGGCTCGGCCTGATGGGCCGGGCACTCGCCGGCGCGTTCCTGAAGGCCGGGCATCCCACGACCGTGTGGAACCGCACGGCCTCCAAGGCCGACCGGTTGGCTGCCGAAGGCGCACGTCCGGCGCCGACGGTCGGCGACGCACTCAAGGCCGGCCCCCTGAACATCATCTGCCTCGCCGACTACCAGGCCGTGCACGAGGTGCTCGACGCGAACGAGCTGGACGGCACGACCCTGGTCAACCTCACCTCCGGCAGCTCGGCCCAGGCTCGCGAAACCGCCCGATGGGCCGAGCAGCGCGGCGCCCGCTACCTGGACGGCGCGATCATGGCCGTCCCGCCGGCCATCGGGACCGCCGAAGCGGTAATCCTCTACAGCGGGCCGCAAGCGGACTTCGAGGCGCACGAGCCGACACTCGGCGCGCTCGGCACCGCCACCCACCTCGGCGCGGACCACGGGCTGGCGTCCCTGTACGACGTGGCCGGCCTGGCCATGATGTGGAGCGTGCTGAACGCCTGGCTCCAGGGCACCGCCCTGCTCGAAACGGCCGGTGTCGACGCCGCGACGTACGCGCCGTTCGCACAGCAGATCGCCACCGTCGTGGCCGGGTGGCTCCCCGGGTATGCCGAGCAGGTCGACCAGGGCTCCTTCCCCGCCGAGGTGTCGGCCCTGGAGACCGACGCGCGGGCGATGGCGCACCTCGTCGAGGAGTGCGAGGCGACGGGCGTCAACGCCGAACTCCCGAAACTGTTCAAGGCAATGGCCGACCGCTCCATCGCCGCCGGGCACGGCCACGAGCAGTACCCCGTCCTGATCAAGGAGTTCACCACCCCCTGATCCACCAGCGGTCGCGGCCCGCCTGCCCGCTCAAGGCCGGGCCGCCCCCGCCTCACCACCGAGCAGCCCCTGTCCTCGGAGCCGCTGGAGCGCTTGGATAACGAAAGGCGGAACCCGCAACCCCGCCAGACGCGGCAGCGAACAGAACTCCAACTTCACGCCCTCGGTCAGCGGAATCGTCGCGGGATCCCCATGCCAGAACCCGGTGAAGAACACAACGCGATCCCCCTCCGAGTCCTTGGGGAACTCCAGCCGTTGCGTCAAGGCGATGCTGAGCCCCGTCTCCTCTTGAAGTTCCCTGGACATCGCCTCAGCGGGGGTCTCGCCCGGTTCGGCGAGACCGCTGGGCAACGACCAGTACCCCGGCCACGCGATGCCAGGGAGATCATCTCGCAGGTGCATGAGGATCCGCCCGAGGCCGTCGGTGATGATCGCCGCCACTCCGAACGGCTCGTCCCGCAGATCGCCGCCGCCCATCAGCCTCACCCGTTAACGGATCGGAAGTCTCACCCCAGGAGAGCACGCCACCGCTGTGAGCGACATCGCCACTGGGGAGAGGTCGCCGGACTACGCGACGGTGAGCCAGGCCTCTCTACGGCAGGCGCCGGGATTCGGCTTCCCGGGCGTTCGTGTGGAGCGCACCTGTGCTGCTGGGCCGTGTTACTGGGCCATGTCCACGAAGCGGCTGTAGTGGCCCTGGAAGGCGACCGTGACGGTGGCGGTGGGGCCGTTGCGGTGCTTGGCGACGATCAGGTCGGCCTCGCCGGCGCGCGGCGACTCCTTCTCGTAGGCGTCCTCGCGGTGCAGCAGGATCACCATGTCCGCATCCTGCTCGATGCTGTTGTGGAGAGCTATGCCGTTCGCTACAAAGTTATGAAGCCCCATAACAGTAGCGTCATAGACCTCTTGCTGTCCGAGGCTCTCGATCTCGACGATCTCGTCCCAGAACACGTCGTTGGTGCAAAGCAACTCCAGTTCGGCGCTATTGAGCACGGTTGCCACGCGGCTGAGGCGTTCGCGGCTGGGGGCGCGCTTCCAAAGGGCACTGCCGCAGAATTGCGTGCCGATCGCGGCGGCGAACTCCCGGTGAGTCATCCGCCGGTCCGTGATGAGCTTTCGGACATCGTCCCAAACCTCAGTTGGGATGGTGTCGCGGTTGGTGTTCGACCGAAGGTTACGAAGTTGCTGGGCCGCCTGCGCGGCGATGATGCCCCGCGCACCGTGCACCCGTACGGCCTCGAAAAACGCGAGTTGGTTCTCCGCACCGTACAGGTAGAGCTGGTATCCAGGCCGGTAGGTGCCCTTCGTGACGCGTTTGACGCGGGAGAGGATGCCGAACCGCAGAAGTAGCCTGGACACGTCGTCCACCAGCCGCCTACTCGTCGACGCGTAGTACACAGTGCAACGCTGGCGCTTGGCGTCCCAGTGAACGCAGCCGTCGGTGGCCCACAAATGCCTGAGGAACAGCGCCACCTGCTCCTTTGGCAAGCCGAACACAGGCGCAGGCACGAACTTCTCATGCGAACGCTTCCCGAAGAGCCCCAAGTCGTCGAGCCACTCGGCTATCGGATTGCGGCGGCCGTGGGTCAGTCGATAGGGGGCCGGCAGACGGAGCGTAGTGACTCGGGCGGCCTCGTACTCGTCTCTTACTGCCTTGATGCCGAAATGCTCGGCCGCGCGGACGACCGCCTCAAGGCACGCCTCATCCTTGCTGGCGTATCGGATGGGCTGGCGCTTGACGAAGGACCCGTCACCAATGAGGTGCGCCAAGAGGATCACGCGCGCTTCAGCCCACGCGACAGGCTCCATCGGCGGGGGCACATGTCTGGCGGCGGCGACGCGCGAGCCGGGAGACAACTCGCCTAGCGGCTTCCAGCCGCCGTAGGTGAGGAACGGGTGGTTTGCGGTCGCCTCAACCTCCTTGCCGGACGCCAACCTGACGCGGAAGACCTCCTTGCGTCCACTGGAGAAGGCGTGCGTCATGGTCCGCGGGACGTACTTCAAGCGCTCATCGAGCGCCCACACGGGGACGTCTCGAGCACCGCTTTCTACTAGCTCGCCCATCGTGACTTCTTCGTTGGTGTCCGCTCGCATGATCCGCGTCGAGGCCGTGACGCAACCCGATTCGCGAAGGTCGGACACCATGGGCTTCTTGTCGGTTCGCTGTTCGGGGCCTCGGTTGAGCTGGGAGAGCGCGATGACCGGGACGCCCAGTTCCTTGGCGAGGAGCTTCAGCGAGCGGGAGAACTCCGAGACCTCGACCTGGCGGCTCTCGACGCGCTTGCCCGAGGTCATCAGCTGCAGGTAGTCAATGATCACCAGGCGGAGGTCGTGCTGCTGCTTCAGGCGCCGGCACTTCGCGCGGATCTCCATCATCGACATGTTCGGCGAGTCGTCGATGAACAGCGGCGCCTCGGCGACCTCGCTCATGCGCCGGGCGAGGCGGGTCCAGTCCTCGTCCTGCATGGTGCCGGACCGCATCGCGTGCAGCGCCACCCGCGCCTCCGCGGACAGCAGCCGCATCGTGATCTCGTTGCGGCCCATCTCCAGGCTGAAGAACGCCGAGGTCAGCCCGTGCTTGATGGACGCGGCGCGGGCGAAGTCGAGGGCGAGCGTCGAGTTGTGCGTGGGGATGCAGGAGCGCCCCGCCAGGTACATGTGGTCGTCGTTGTCGACCTGGACGCACCGGACGGGCACGCTCTCGACCGGGCGCACGTCCACGATGTACCGCACCTGCGCCTTCGGATGGACGGACTCCCGCTGCCGAGCCGCCTTGCGCGGCAACCGGAACACCGTCTCCGCAGGTGTGAAGTTGATCCGGTAGAACGTCGATGTCTCCTCGGACCGCCCCTTCACACGCTTGGTCCGCATCGTCGCGCGGTAGCCGAGGCTGAGGATCAGCTCGTGCGCGTCATCGGCGAGCCGCTTGTTCACGAAGCCGAGTTGGACCTGCCCGATCTCCGAGACATGGCCGTCCGTGTCGAGCATCCCCGCGAGCAGCGCCCGCCGTTGCGCCTCCGAAGCCCGCAGGTAAGGCGCAGGAATGTGCTTGTTCCGCCAGAGACCGAGTGCCTTGATCTTTGTGGTGACGCCGGGCAGACCGAACCGCCCAGACGTCCTGCGTCGCACGACCGGCTGCCCTGCCGCTTCGATCTCCTTGAGGATCTCCTCGTCGAAACAGGTGAGAGAGCCGCTCCGGCTGTCTCCGTCACCGAGCCACGCGCCCAGGACATACGGGGCTATGGGCAGGTCCACATTCGGGAGTTGGAACGGTGCGGCGACCTCGACCGCGTGGTTGGGGCGGTTGTCACCGTCGCAGCGCAGCGTCGCGGCGATCTCTTCGGTGGTCTTGATGGGACGGTGCTGCGCCGTTGTCGTGGCATTCTTCGGGCGCACCGCGCGCCCGAGCAGCCCTCGGTAGAGGCTCGTGCACTCGTAGCGGGGCCGGCGCTTGGAGAGGCTCACGTCGGCTTCGCCGCGATGCCCCAGCTCACGCGTGACCGCGTAGAGCGCATGCTTGAACTCGGCGCCGACCTTGGCCACCGCTTCACCATGGGTGATGAGTTGACGAGGCCCTTCGTTGGCCTCCGCCGTCGCCCAGCGGACGCGATTGACGGCCACCCGCGGCCAGTAGCAGGCCGTGCTGTTCTCGCTCTTCTGGCGACGGGCGGCTCGGGTCGTCGTCCGCCACTGATGCTGGGCGTCCGCGACGATCACTTCGCCGTCGGAGAACTCGATCTCGTAGCACGGACGGCCGTGCATGACGTCGGTTGCGGCCACGACACGAGTCGGTTTTCCATCGGCTCCGATCAGATAATCACCGACAGACACTTCTCCCATCGTGGTCCAGCCAAATGGGGTCGGAAGAGGCGTGTCTAGACTAGTCGCCTTGCCCATCGCGGGCCGGGCAGCGACCACTATCATCTGGCCGGGGTGCAGGCCGTTGGTCAGGGCGTCGAGGTCGGCGAAGCCGGTGGGGCAGCCGACCATCTGGCCGCCGCGGCTGCCGATCGCCTCGATCTCGTCCAGGGCGCCGGGCATGATCTCGCTCAGCGCGACGTAGTCCTCGCCGGCGCGCTTCTCGGCGATGGCGAAGACCTCGGCCTGGGCGCGGTCGAGCACCTCGTCGGCGTCGGCGCCGTCGGCGGCGTAGCCCATCTGGACGATGCGGGTGCCGGCCTCGACCAGGCGGCGCAGGACCGCGCGCTCGTGGACGATCTTGGCGTAGTACCCGGCGTTGGCCGCCGTGGGCACCAGGGAGATCAGGGTGTGCAGGTAGGGGGCGCCGCCGATGCGGCCGATCTCGCCGTTCTTGGTGAGCTCGCCGGCGACGGTGACCGCGTCGGCGGGGTCGCCGCGGCCGTAGAGGTCGAGGATGACGTCGTAGATGATCTGGTGGGCGGGCCGGTAGAAGTCGGGGGTGCGCAGCATCTCCACGACCTCGGCGATGGCGTCCTGGGAGAGCAGCATGCCGCCGAGGACGCCCTGCTCGGCCGAGATGTCGTGCGGGGGGGTGCGCTCGAACTCATGCTCCTGCGGCCCGATATCCGCCACGCTCACCGCCGACACCCCCTTCATCTGGCCCGCCGGCGGCCCCGTCCGCCCATCGCCGACCGTTCACCTCACGTCTATCTGACGCGTCCGACATTCTCCCGAGCCCGCGCCGCCGCGGGCAAAGCGAGCTGTGGACAAACCTGTGGACGGCCTGTGCAGACACGCGGGTCAGGTTGTGCACGACCTGTGGACAACTCTGTGGATTCTCCGTGGACGATGCCCGTGTCACCTCGCTGAACTGCGGTAACGTCGTCCACCGGGTGTGCGGGAAAGAAAGTCGGCCGACCGGGGCGATGTAAGGCTCTTATTTTATTTGTGAGTTACACGCTGGTACCCTCGGCGCGGTGACGACTCCCCGGCGGCTCGCGTCCGCGCACGACCGCGAGATCCTGCGCCTCGCCGTGCCGGCCTTCGGCGCGCTCGTCGCGGAACCCCTCTTCCTGCTCTCGGACTCGGCCATCGTCGGGCATCTCGGCACCGCTCAGCTGGGCGGGCTCGGGGTCGCCGGCCAGGCCCTGAACACGCTCGTCTACCTCTGCGTCTTCCTCGCCTACGGGACGACCGCGGGCGTGGCGCGCCGGGTCGGGGCGGGCGACCTGCGGGCGGCGATCAGGCAGGGCATCGACGGCATGTGGCTCGCGGTCGCCATCGGCGCCGCGCTGATCGCGGTGGGCTGGCCGCTGATCCCCTGGATCGTGGACGCCTTCGGCGCGTCCCCGGGTGTGGCGCCCTACGCCGCGACGTACCTGCGGGTCAGCCTGTTCGGGATCCCGTCGATGCTGGTCGTCCTGGCCGGGACGGGCGTGCTGCGCGGCCTCCAGGACACGCGCACCCCGCTGCTCGTGTCGATCGGCGGCTTCTCGCTGAACCTGCTGCTCAACGTGGTGTTCGTGATCGTGCTCGGGTGGGGCATCGCCGGATCCGCGTGGGGCACCGTCGTCGCGCAGACCGGCAGCGCCGCCGTGTACGTGGCCGTGGTGCTGCGCGCCGCCCGCCGGCACGGCGCCCAGGTCCGTCCTGACCTGGACGGGTTGCGCACCTCCGCCACGGCGGGTCTCGGGCTGCTCGTCCGGACGGCGGCGCTGCGCGTCGTCCTCATCGTCGGTACGTCGATCGCGGCGCGCATGGGGGACCCGGAGATCGCCGCGTACCAGGTCGGGTTCCAGGTGTGGACGCTGCTGGCGTTCGCGCTCGACGCCATCGCGATCGCCGGCCAGGCCATCACCGGGCGCTATCTGGGCGCGTCCGACATCACCGCCACGCGGGCCGTCACGCGCCGGATGGTGTGGTGGGCCGTCGGCTGCGGCGTCGCGTTCGGCCTGACCATCCTGGTGGTCAGGCCGTGGCTGCCCGCCCTGTTCACCGCAGACGGCGACGTCCGGGACCTCCTGCTCGCCTCGCTGCTCGTCGTGGCGGTGCTGCAACCGGTCGCCGGTGTGGTGTTCGTCCTGGACGGCATCCTGATCGGGGCCGGCGACGGCGCCTACCTCGCCGTGACGACGCTGGTCGCGACCGCGGTCTTCCTGCCAGCCGCCATCGCCGTCTACCGGACGGAAACGGGCCTGGTCGGCCTCTGGTTCGCGATCGGGCTGTGGATGCTCACCCGGATGATCACGCTGGGCCTGCGGGCCCGCGGCGACCGCTGGATGGTCACCGGCGCCGTCCGCTGACACCGGAAAGATCATCTGATGCCGAAATGCTCGCCTTCCTCCGGACATGCGGAGGTAGACGCCCGAGCAGGAGGTATCCCCTTGTCCCTGAAGAAGACGGCCGTGGGAATCGGTCTCGCGCTCACGCTGACCGGCACGGCATCCGTCGCCGTGGCCCCGGCCCACGCCGATCCCGGTCCTGTGCGGCCGCGGGATGCCCGCGCCACCCCGCATGACGGTTATCGCGCAACGCGCATCCAAGGCGAGCGGCCACGTCCTGTCCGTCCGCTCGCTTCGGCGCGGTTGGCCAAGGGGGAGCAGGTCTCCATCACGGTCCTGGACCGCGACGGGAAGGCCCCCGAGGAAGTGTTCGTCACGCTGGCCCCGCTGGACGGCGGCGACTGGCTGGGCGGCACGGTGGTGAACGGACGCCTGGAGAGCGAGGTGCCCGCCGGCCGTTACGCGGTGATGGCCTGGGTTCCGACCGGCACGTCCAACACCCTCGTTTACCTGCCGGACGTCCAGCCCGGCGACCTCGTCCTGGACGCCCGCGAAGGCCGCCCCATCCTGCCCCGGATCGACCGCGCGGACGCCGGGCTGGCCTCCGCGGGCATCACGGTGACGCAGCGGATCGGCGGCGAGCAGTCCCTCATGACCTTCAATGACGGCGTGGAACTCTACGTGACGCCCACCGGCTCCGCGCCGGGACTCGCCCTCCGCGCGCAGGCCATCATGACCAAGAAGGGCTCCACCGAATCCAGCCCCTACGTCTACAGTCTCGCGAGCCTCACCGAAGGACGCCTGGACGAGCCGTTCGCCCAGCCGATCCGGACGGGCGACCTCGCGGCGGTCCGCACCAGGTACGGCGCCGAAGGACGTCCCGCCTGCGGCGGCGGACACGTCGGCGTCGACTGGGGCGACGTCGGCATCGGCTCCTGGGTCGGCGTCGGCTCGCTGCCCACGACCCGCACCGAGTACTTCACCCCGGGCTTCACCTGGTCGCTCGACTCGGGCGTCACCACGCCGGACTGCTCGTACGACAGCGTGGACGAGCGCTCCCGGTCGCTGACCCCGCCGCGTGCCGGGAACTACACCCAGGCGTGGAACATCGGGCCTTTCACATCCGGCCATGGCATGGCCATCTGGTCGACCGCAGGCCAAGAGCCCTCGATCGCGGTCCCGATGCTCTCGACCTGGGACAGCAGGAGCGCGCTCGGGCCCTACGCCGGGACGACCGGCCGCTCGGTGCTGCGGGACGCGCAGGACCGCGTCGTCTACCAGAGCGACGAGCCCGGCGCCGCCTACGACTGGCCGGCGCCGCCTCCCGGCGACTACTCGCTCACCTTGGACGCGACCCGGCAGGCTCCCTGGTCGGAGCACACATCGACGGAGCACACCGTCCTGCGCTTCACGGTCCGCGACGACAAGCCGGTGTCGCTGCCGGGGATCCGTCTCCGCACCCCGCTGGACGACCAGAACCAGGCCCGGCCGGGAGCCCGGCAGCCGATCACGCTGAACGTCCCCGGCTCGACCGCGGCTCCTTCGCTCCAGTTCTCGGTCGACGAGGGTCGCGCGTGGCGGAAGGTCACCGTCCGCAAGTCCGGTGCGAACTGGACGGCGACGATCCGCAACCCGTCGGCCGGGCAGGTCTCCCTCCGCATGACCGTCCCCGGCCTGGTCGACCAGACCGTGATCGGTGCGTACACGATCGGTTAGCGCGTTTCTAGGATCGCCCCCGCCCCGCCGGCCACTCCCGCTACTATTCGAACATGTGTTCCACACACGGCGAGCGGATGGCCCGGCTGACTCAGGCGATCGACGACCTGGCGGCGGAGGGCCTCACCGGTCTGCCCCCGGAGACCCTGGTCGAACGGGTGGCGGGCATCTGGTCGCTCGTCGAGGGCATCGACCCCGAGATCGCCCGCCGCCGCACCCGCTACACGACCCCTGAAACCTAGGGCCCTTCTCGAAGTGGCCTCGGCCACGCACCCGAACGCGTGACCTGCCCGGTGCAGCGAAGCCGAAGGCGAGCGGAACCGGGCAGGCCACGAAGCGATGCCGCGTTCGCCCGGTCCCGGTCACTCAGCGAGCCGGGGCTTTGGAACACAGCCGCTCAGTCCAGGTCGTCGAGGGACGGCAGCAGGGGCGGCAGGATCAGCCCGCCGTCGGAGTCATTCGGGCCCGTGGAGTCCTCGCCCGTCGTGTCGGGGCTCGTCGAGTGATGGCTCGACGAGCCCTCCAGACGGTAGGCCACCGAGCGCCGCAACGCGGGCAGTCGTGCGTAGAGGGCATCGCCGGGGCACAGGGTCTTGTTGTAGTCGCGGTGCCCGACGATGGCCTTGGCCGGGTCGAGATCGTACTTCCGGCACAGCCAGACGCAGACCTCGACCAGCGATTTCCACAGGGCGCCCGGCACCCGGCCGGACATGTAGGTGCCCTCGTTCTCGATGCCGATCGTGTGCTGGTTGTGGTGCAGGACCTGGGCGCCGATGGCGAGGTCGCCCGACCGGATGGCCCGCAGGCTCCGGTTCCGGCCCTCCATCACGATGCCGCCCCGGCTGATCGTGAGCTGCTGGCCCGCGTCGTCCCAGCGGTTCCGGTTCATGTGGATGTTCTGGATGGTCCGCGACAGGGCGAACGCATGGGCGAGCGAGCGGCCCCGCGAGTTCGTCGTCGCCGTGTGGTGCACGACGATGTGGTCCGGCGCCCTGTCGACGACCTTGGCCGGGCGCCTGGGCGGCCTCGCATGCCACTGCGCCCGCGTGTACACGTGCGGGGCGTCGGCCGTGAAAAGAACGCGCTGGTCGACCCCGTTGTACGATCCGGCTGCAAGCTCCTCCGCCATGGCTTCATTCTGGCGGGACGTCCCGAGGGGCAGCATCTCCACCAGGCCGGCCCCCATGACGCCGCCGATCAGCGCCCGGCGCGTCAGTGCCCCGGCCCCGCGATGCGGCTCGTCCGCACCCTCCCCCGAATGCATGCTCACCACCGCCCCCTTCGTCCCGCGACATCGTGGTCACGGAACGTAATCGCCGCAAAGGCGATCACTCAAACGCACGCCGGTTCACGGACGTTTCACGGGAAACCCAAACATCAGCGGCCACGCAAAACGTGGACAGACTCCACAACCAGGGACCCGCCACGTCGGGGTCGTCGGCGGTGGGGGTGTGCGTGAGGGCGGGAAATTTCGGGGAGTACGACGACGACCCCCGGCCCTGGGTGGGCTCGGGGGTCGTCGGGTGGTGCGGGTCAGGCCTCGAGGACGTTGACGTCGATCGTGGCGTTGACGTCGCTGTGCAGGCGCACGCTTACCCGGTGGGTGCCGACGGTCTTGATCGGGTTGCCGATCTCGATGCGGCGGCGGTCCAGGTCGGGGCCGTCGGCGGCGCGGACCGCCTCGGCGATGTCGGCGGCGGTGACGGCGCCGAACAGGCGGCCGTTGCTGCCGGTGCGGGTGCGCAGCGTGACGCGCAGGCCGCCGAGGCGGTCGGCGACCTCACGGGCGTGCTCGACGGTCGCGATCTCGCGGGCCGAGCGCGCCTTCTTGATCGAGTCGACCTCCTTCTCGGCACCCCGGGTCCACTTGATCGCGAACCCGCGGGGGACGAGGTAGTTGCGGCCGTAGCCGTCGCGGACGTCGATGACGTCACCGGGCTCGCCGAGCCCGGAGACCTGCTGGGTCAGGATGAGCTTCATGATTCTTTACCCCCTGCCTCAGCGCGCGGTGCTGGTGTACGGCAGCAGCGCCATCTCACGGGCGTTCTTGATCGCCGTGGCGACGTCCCGCTGGTGCTGGGTGCAGTTGCCGGTCACCCGCCGGGCACGGATCTTGCCGCGGTCGGAGATGAACTTCCGCAGCAGGCCCGTGTCCTTGTAGTCGACGTAGGAGATCTTCTCCTGGCAGAAAACGCAAACCTTCTTCTTCGGCTTGCGGGGAGGTGGCTTCGCCATCGTGGTGCTCCTTTGGGAGAGCCCCGCTCACGCGGGAATGGACGTGTACTCGTTGTTGCGTGGTCGTGCCGGAGGCCTTAGAAGGGCGGGTCGTCGGAGAATCCGCCGCCGCCCCCGCCGCCGGTGGCCCAGGGGTCGTCGGCCGGAGCGCCGCCCTGCTGGCCGCCGCCGAAGCCGCCGCCCTGCTGGCCGCCCCCGAAACCGCCGCCGCCCTGACCGCCGCCGCCGCCGAAGCCGCCGCCACCGCCGCCACCCTGCCGCTGGGTCTTGTTGACCTTGGCGGTGGCGTTGCGCAGCGACGGGCCGACCTCGTCGACCTCGACCTCGAAGACGGTGCGCTTCTCACCCTCGCGGGTCTCGTAGGAGCGCTGCTTGAGGCGTCCCTGCACGATCACCCGCATGCCGCGCTGCAGGGTCTCGGCCACGTTCTCGGCGGCCTGCCGCCAGACGTTGCAGGTCAGGAACAGCGCCTCCCCGTCCTTCCAGTCGCCCGACTGGCGGTCGAAGAACCGCGGGGTCGAGGCGAGGCGGAACGACGCGACCGCCTGGCCGCTCGGGGTGAAGCGCAGATTCGGGTCCTCGACGAGGTTCCCGACGATCGTGATTACGGTGTCGCCTGCCATGGGGCTCGCTCCGGCTGGTGTGAGGGCTGAGCCGGGCTCAGTGGACCTCGGGGCGGATGACCTTGGTGCGGAGGATGGACTCGCTCAGGTTGAGCTGCCGGTCGAGCTCCTTGACCGTGGCAGGCTCAGCCGACAGGTCGACCACCGCGTAGATGCCTTCGGACTTCTTCTGGATGTCGTACGCCAGGCGCCGGCGGCCCCAGACGTCGACCTTCTCCACGCTGCCGCCGCCGTCCTTGACGACCTTCAGGAACGGGTCGAGCGCCGCACCCGCGGTGCGCTCGTCGATGGCGGGGTCGAGAATGGTCATGAGTTCGTAACGACGCATGCTGTGTCCCTACCTCCTCTGGACTGATGCGGTCACGGTCTCTCCGTGACAGGAGGGCTCTTGCGTCCGCCGCGGCGGCACCGGCCCGGATCGCCGGGCGGACCTGCCGCGAGACCGATACAGGCTACCAACACTGAGACGTGCACAAGCCGGTTCCCGGAGCGGAGCGCCAGCGGAGTGCAGGGAAACGGCTTGTGACCCGCTTCTCCCGGGGGTGTGGGGGTCGCCCCCCACACGAGGCCCTGCCGGTTCCTGCAGCGGAGCGCAGGGAATCGGCTCGTGCCCCGCCCTTCCGGGGGTCTGGGGGTCGCCCCCCAGAGGCAGCCGGTGCCGGTTCTCGGAGCGGAGCGCCTGCCGCCGGTGTGCGCCATGGTGCTCGTCAGTGCCTTGCCTTGGGTTGGGCGGCCCGGGCGGTACAGCGGCGGCGTTCCAGTTCGGCCATGATGTCCGCCATGCGGGCTCGCATGCGGGCGGCCTGGGTCGTCAGCATCGACAGCTCCTCGACGAGCTCCGCGTCACCGATGAGCCCCAACTCCGCTTCCCTCACGGTCTGCACCTCCTGCTCCTCCCCGCTTCCCCTCGGGGGCGGACCCGAGCCGGTGTTCTCGAATCCGTGTTCGACCGTACCGGGTGCCGCCGACATTCCGTGCCCGGTCCCGATTGATCTTCGTCTCGGCTGGGCATTCCTTTACCCGCATGGTCCGTCCGGTCCCGCGCGCACCGTCTGGCCCGAGGCGCGGGAGCTGAGCTGGAGGAGGATCCCGATGTCCCAGCAGGCGACCGGCAGCGACGCGCAGCGCGAGCGCGCCTCCCGCGCGCAGAGCGAGGCCGGCCCGCACCGGCGGCAGGACGTGCTGGCGGTGGCCGCGCTCACGCTCGGCATCGCGGCGCTGATCCTCGGCTGGATCCCCGCGACCCACTTCGCCGGGGCGCTCCTCGGCGTGATCGGCCTGCCGGTCGCCCTGTACTCCCAGATGATCTCCGCGACGACGAACGAGCGGTGGCTGAACGTGATCGGCATGGTCGCCGCGTTCGTCGGCGCCGGCTTCGCGCTCAGCCACGGGGGCTTCTCGCTCTGAGCGCCGGCCCGGGATCCGCCCGCCCTGTCCGAGGGCGCGGCTAGTCTCGTGAGCATGCGCATCGGAGCCCACGTCGACCAGACCAACCCGCTCGACAACGCCCGCGCGGTCGGCGCCGACGTCGTCCAGTTCTTCCTCGGCGACCCGCAGGGGTGGAAGAAGCCGGTCCTGCCCGAGGGCGTGGAGGCGCTGGAGGGCTCCGGCGTGGACGTGTACGTGCACGCCCCGTACACGATCAACGTGGCGACGTCCAACAACCGGATCCGGATCCCGAGCCGCAAGAACCTCACCCAGCAGCTGGAGGCGGCCGCGTCGATCGGCGCCAAGGCGCTGATCGTGCACGGCGGGCACGTGCTGAAGGACGACGACCCGGAGACCGGCTTCGAGAACTGGCGCAAGGTGTTCGAGCGGATCGAGTGTCCGATTCCGGTCTACATCGAGAACACCGCGGGCGGCGGGAACGCGATGGCGCGCAAGTTCGACCGGATCGCGCGGCTGTGGAGGTGCTGTCGGGCGTCCCGGGCCTGGAGTCCAAGCTCGGTTTCTGCCTCGACACCTGCCACGCGCACGCGGCGGGGGAGGAACTCGTCGACGCCGTCGACCGGATCAAGGCCATAACCGGCCGCATCGACCTGGTGCACTGCAACGACAGCCGCGATTCGTTCGGGTCGGGGGCCGACAGGCACGCCAACCTGGGCAGTGGCAGCATCGACCCCGAGCTGATCCTCGGCGTGGTCCGGGCGGCGGGCGCCCCGGTCGTGGTGGAGACGCCCTCCGAGGGCCAGGCCGACGACATTTCCTGGTTGCGTTCCAAGCTCTGACGAAGCAGAGTCGGGATCGTCGCCGGAGTCCGGGAACCGCGGTGGCGGGCGCGGCATCTAAACGCGCGTAGGCCCAGCCTGACGACAAAGTCCGAAGATCACGTCACACTGGCATAATCCGGAACCAGCCCTCAGCGCACGCGTGCTCTCTCCGGCGGCGGGCGCGCGAACCGATCGGGAAGCACATGGCACAGCCCCCTTACGACCCCTACGGCTACGGAGCGCAGGACCCCTACGCCCAGTCCTACTCCCAGCAGCCCGCGGTCCAGCACCACTACTACGGGTCGTCGACCCCGGTCACCGCGCCGACCAACGGGATGGCGACCGCGTCGCTGGTGTGCGGGCTCATCGGCTTCTTCGCCTGCGGGCTGACGTCGATCCTGGCGGTCATCTTCGGGCACGTCTCGCTCAACCAGATCAAGCGGACGCGCGAGGGCGGCCACGGCATGGCCGTCGCCGGTCTCGTCCTCGGCTACATCGTGTCCGCGGGATGGCTGATCTTCTGGATCTTCTACATCGGCCTGTGGGCGATGATCGTGGGCAGCGGCGCCGCGAGCAGCAGCACGTACTGACCGTTCAGACGAGCCGGGGAACGCCCGCCACCTCCACGCCGACGCTCGACATCAGCACCGTCATGGGGGTGGGGGTGTCCCGCCACGTCTTCACCGCCGCGGCGAAGACGTCCAGGACGGCCCGCAGCGACGCCGGGTCCGTCTCGGCCAGTTCGGCCCACGACTCGTACAGCACCATGTAGCCGTGTTTCGCGGGCGCCCAGGACAGGTCCCTGAGGTACCTGCCGAGATCGTCCCAGCCGGCGCCCGCTCCCTCCGGCGGATCGAAGACGCCGGCGCACAGCCGCAGGAACGCCTCCTCCGTCCGTGCGCGCCGCCCATCGAGGTAGAAGCCCCGCCAGCCGGCCTCCTCGGCCCGCTCCATCCAGCTCGTGTCACCGACCGCGCCCGGCACCGGCGGTATCCGCCACTGGTAGACGCCCGGTTCCAGCCGTCCGGCCAGCAGCTCGGTCAGCGCTTGGTCCGCGTTCACGTCATCTCCCGGCAGTTCCGGCGTCCCCGCGGGTCCGCGAGGAGCGGGCGGCCAGCCCCACCCGCCGCCTTCCGTTCCCCGGCATAAGCCGCAAAACCTCCGATATCGGCAGATTTACGGCCATGGGCGCACCTCCTTCAACGGAGGAGTGCGGCGGCGGCGTTCAACGTCCAGGGCGTCCATCGCGCTTCCGTGCATGCCGCCGAGGCCGCGGCCAAGGCGATCCCTACCGCGCCGAGCATCCCTTGACACGCCTCTCGCCGTTCCCTATTCTCTCGAATAGAGAGATGCTCACTAAGCGAGCAGCTCTTAGAGCGAGGTAGTTGCCCGATTCCGAGAGGAACACAGAGATGAACACCGCGCCCACCACCGCCGGCACCGCGACCCGCGTCCAGGCCCACTACGAGACCGTCAAGAAGCTCGGCCACTGGACGACCGGCCGCCGCTTCGAGGTCCGCGCCCGACGCGGCATGGTCGTGCTGGACCTGCGCTCGCCGCGGATCCCGGACGGCGACATCGAGATCGCGGTCGACCTCGACCACTCGATGGTGAAGCTGCTGGTCCCGCAGGACGCCCGGATCGACCACTGGGACCTGCACTACACCGGCCGCGGCCGCGTCAAGGACTGGACGGGCGAGAACGGCGGCGGCCGCGCGATCCGCGTCACCGGGGAGATCCGGCACGGGGAGATCCGCGTCCACCGCGGCGGCGTCGCCACCCTGTCCGCGATGTTCTCCCGCGAGTTCGTCGAGGACGTCCGCCGCGCCCGCCGCGAAGGCACCACCCCCACCGTCGCCGATCCCGCTCACGAGGACTGAGCAACGACCCCAGCAGGCCCCCGAAGGCCCGTCCCGGCGAACCCGCCCGGGACGGGCCTTTCCCTACCCGCGCCCTTGGCGGCGCACGGAATTGTGGGAGCGTGCGAAGTCCGGGGTTGAGTCTCCACCGGCTGGAGGCCTCAGGGTGAGGGGCATGGACGGCGACACCATGTACACGATCGGCGAACTGGCGCGCCGCACCGGGCTCTCGGTGCGGACGATCCGGTTCTACTCCGACGCCGGTGTCGTCCCGCCCACCCGCCGTACCGAGGCCGGATACCGGCTCTACGACGCGGACGCCGCCGCGCGCCTCGACCTGGTGCGCACGCTGCGGGACCTCGGCGTCGACCTCGCCACCGTCCAGCGGCTGCTGGACCGGGAGGTCGGCGTCGGGCAGGTCGCGGCGGCGCACGCGGACGCGCTGGACGTGCAGATCCGCACGCTCAGGCTGCGCCGGGCCGTGCTGCGGGCGGTGGCGAAACGCGGATCGACCCCGGAGGAGATAGAACTCATGCACAGGCTCGCCCGGCTCTCCGACGAGGAGCGGCGCCGGATCATCACCGACTTCATCGACGAGTCCTTCGCGGGGCTCGACGTCCACCCCGGCTTCGCGGAGAAGATGCGCGCCGCGCTGCCGGAGCTGCCCGACGACCCCGAACCCGAGCAGGTCGACGCCTGGGTCGAGCTGGCCGAGCTGGTCGGCGACCCCGGCTTCCGGGCCTCGGTGCGGCGGATGGCCGAGTTCCAGGCGGCCGAGATGGCCAAGAACAGCGGCCTCCCGGACGGCGCCGCCACCCTCGCCGACCTGACCCGCCAGAGGGTCGAGCAGGCCGTCGCGGACGGCGTCGACCCGCGCTCGGACGACGCCCGTCCCGTGGTGGACGAGCTGGTCCGCGCCTTCGCCGAGACGTGGGGCGCCGCCGACGACGCCGCGTTCCGGCGCGACCTGCTGCACCGGCTGGAGATCGGCACCGACCGCCGCGCCGAGCGGTACTGGCAGCTGCTCGCCGTCATCAACGGGTGGCCCGTCCCGCCGACGCTGACGCCGCTGTTCGAATGGTTCATCGACGCGCTGCGGCCCCGGATCGGGGAAGGCGGCTGACCCCGGGAAGGCCGAGGTTCGGAAACACGGATCCTCAGGAGGGCTGGGGGACGCTGACGTGGTGGTCGCCGCGCCGGCGTCCCAGGGCCACCACATCGGGCGCCCCGTCGAGGACACCGCCCGCCGGGTCGTCCTCCCCTTCCGACCGGACGACGTCGGCGGACGGGACCAGGACGTCCCGCACCACCAGCACCGCCAGCGCGAGGACGGTCACGAAGCGGGCGAGCAGCGCCAGCGAGTAGACGTCCTTGCCGATCCCGCCGTCCGGGGCGTCCAGGCTCAGGACCGCCGACAGCGTCCCGGACAGGTCGGCGCCCTGGGTCTGGGCGGACACCGACAGCAGGTACCACCAGATGCCGAAGAAGTAGGCGATCTCGCCGAGCTGCCAGGCGACGAACGCCGGCAGCTTCGGTCGGGCCAGCACCGCGAGCGGCAGCAGCCACAGGACGTACTGCGGCGACCAGACCTTGTTCGGCAGCATGAACGCGACCAGCACGAGGAACATCAGCTGCGGCAGCCGCGGGCGGCGCGGGGCGGCCAGGGCCAGCACGGCGATCCCGGCGGCGAGGACGAGGAACGTTCCCGTGCCGATCAGGTTGAGCAGGTCGGTGTCGGAGGCGGGCTTGTCCAGCCCGTGGTCCTGCAGCACGAAGAAGATCGAGCCCCAGTCGATGCCGCGCTTCTGGCTGAAGGTGTAGAACTCCTTCCACCCGTCCCACGCGAAGAGCATCACGGGCAGGTTCACGGCCAGCCACCCGGCGGCCGTGCCGGCGAGCATCCGGCCCATGGCGCGCCACTGCCCGGCCCGGACGCACAGCAGGACGAGCGGCCCGAGGAACAGCAGCGGATAGAACTTCGCCGCGATCGCCAGGCCGAGGAGCGCCCCCGCCAGGGCCGGACGGCGCGCCGACCAGGCGGCCAGCGCCAGCGCCGACAGGGCCACCGCCAGCAGGTCCCAGTTGATGTAGGCGGTGAGCAGCAGCGCGGGGGACAGCGCCACCATCAGGCCGGTGCGCAGCGAACGGCGTCCGGCCGCGTACGCGGTGGCGAGGACGGCGACGACCGCGAGGACGGCGAGGAGCAGGACGGTGACGTTGTAGAACGCGAGCCCGCGCCCGTCCGCTCCGAACGGCTTGACCAGCCACGCGACGAGCTGCATGAAGCCGCCGCTCAGCACCGGATACTCGACGTGGCGGATGTCGGAGCCAGCGAACGTGTCGAAGTACGGGATCTTCCCGTCGTTGAGCCCGCGCACGTAGTAGAGCGGGTAGACGTCGGTGTAGCAGGCGTTCGCCGTCGTCTTGAGGAAGTCGAACCGCACCGACGCGCACGGCTGCTTCTGCAGCCAGCCGAGAGCGCACACCAGGGCGGTGAACCCCGTCAGCACCGGCGCGAGGCGCCTCAGCCGTCCGGGAGCGACCGTCCCGTCACTGTCGGCGGGCATCCCGAGCCTCTCCGTAGACGACGACATGGACAGCAAGCCTATTCGTGCCCGGAGGCGCGCGCGGCCGGAAACGGAACGGCCCGGAGCCGCCGGGGCTCCGGGCCGTCGCGTCACGGACGTACCGCTAGTTGCCCGCGTTGGGGTCGGTCTGGCGGCAGGCCGGGTCGTTCCTGTGCTGCGGTTTCGCGCACCACCAGGACTTGTCGCCTTCCGGAGGAAGGTTCGGGTTGCAGCCGAGCGGCATGTTGTACTGGTCGCACGGCACGTCGCCCGACCCCGGCGGGGTGATGGTCGGCGTGTCCGTCGGCTTCGGCGACTGCGACTGGCAGCCGGGCTGGGGGTTCTGCTGCCCCGGCTGGCACGTCGGCGTGTTGGTCGGCGTCGGGGTCGCGGACGTGGTGGGCGTCGGCTTCGCCTTGGCCCACGGGGCGACCTGGCCGCCGTTCACCGGCGGCGGGAACGGCGAGATGTCCTTGCCCTCCAAGGCCTTCAGCATGAAGATCTTGAACAGCTCGGCCGGGACCGTACCACCGTAGACCTGGCTGTAGTTGCCGACGCCGATCAGCGACTTGCGGTTGCCGTTCTTGTCCTGCCGCCACATCGCCGCCGACGTCGCGAGCTCCGGCGTGTAGCCGACGAACCAGGCCGACTTGTTCTCGTCGGTGGTACCGGTCTTGCCGGCCACCGGACGGGCGCCGAGGCTGGCGCGGGTACCGGTACCGCTGGTGACGACCGCCCGCATCGCGGCCGTGGCGTCCGCCGCGACGCCCTCGTCGAAGGCCGTCGTGGGCTTCTCCCAGGGCAGCTTCTTCAGCAGCTTGTGCTCGTTGTTCATGATGGGGCGGCCGCGGTTGTCGGTGATCTTGGCGATCACGTGGGCCTGCCGGTGCTTGCCGCCCGCCGCGAACGTCGAGTACACCGACGCCATCGTGACCGGGGTCGCGTCGATGACGCCCAGCGGCAGCGACGTGATGTCGTCCTTGAGGTCCGGGGTCCCTTCCGGGATGCCCATCTTCTTGGCCATCTCCACGACGTTGGCCAGTTGGACCTTCTGCCCCAGGTCGACGTACGCCGTGTTGATCGACATCGCCGTCATCTGCTTGAGGTTGTAGACGCCGTTCTCCGAGCGGCTGTCGTTGGTGAACGACGCGCCGGCGATCGTCCGCTTGTAGCTGCCGTCCATCGTCGTCCGCAGGCTGATGCCCTGGTCGAGCGCCGTGGCGAGCACGATCGGCTTGAACGACGAACCCGGCTGCACCTTGCCCTGGAAGGAGTTGTCGAACTGCTGCTTGGCGTAGCTCGGACCGCCGTAGGCGGCCACCACCCCACCGGTCTTCGGGTCGACCGCCGCGAGCCCGAACTGGATGTCGCTCTTCAGCCCGTTCTGCTTGCGGATCTGCGCGACGGCCTTGTTGGTGTAGTCCTGCAGGTCCTTGCGGAACGTGGTGGTGATCTTCAGACCGCCGGTGTCCAGGTCCTGCTCGGTGATGCCGAGCGTCTTCAGCTCGTTGAGGACGCGGTCCCGGAGGTAGCCGGAGTTCGGGTCGTCCGGGACGTCGCTCCAGTTCTTCTGCGTCTGGGGGAACTTCGCCTGGGCGCGCTTGGCCGAGTCGAGCCAGCCCTTCTCGACCATGCCGTCGAGGACGTAGTTCCAGCGGCTGATCAGCGCCCGCTTGGCCGGGTTGGAGTCCGGCCCGTAGGTGGCGAAGTAGCCCGGCCGCTGGATCAACGCCGCGAGCATCGCCGCCTCCGACTCGTTGATCTCCGTGACGGGCTTGTGGAAGAAGGCGCGGGACGCGGCCTGGACGCCGTAGGCGTGCCGCCCGAACGGGACGGTGTTCAGGTACAGCTCAAGGACCCGCGACTTGGGCATCTCCTTGCCCATGCGGATGGAGATGAGGATCTCCTTGAACTTGCGGCTGGCCGTGCGGTCCGTGCTGAGGTTCGCCCAGTAGTTGCGGGCCAGCTGCTGCGTGATCGTCGAGGCGCCGGCGACGTCGCCGCCCGTCCCGGCCCGGTACATCGCGCCCACGATCCCCATCGGCGAGATCCCCGGCTCGTGCCAGAAGTTGCGGTCCTCCGCGGCGAGGACGGCGTTCTGGACGTGCTTCGGCACCTTGGCCAGCGGGAGGTTCTCGCGGTGGGTGCCGATGCGGGCCAGCGGTGACCCGTCCGCGTAGGTGATCACCGACTCCTGGGCCTTCGCGGCGTCCTGCGCTTCGCTCGGCATCGGGGTGTTGGCGTAGGCGACGACGACGAGGATCGCCAGGCCGAGGATCATCACGCTGACGACCGCGACGACGATCTTCCAGTTGGGGATGTAGCGCTTCCAACCGGTCTTCTGGTTCGCCTCGTCGGTGCGCTTGCGCTCGCGGCGCCCCCCGCCGCGGCCGGCGCCGCCGCCCTCGTCGCCCCAGAAGCCGTCGTCCCCGCCGCCTCCGGAACCACCGCGTCCGCCAGGGCCGCCGGGCCCGCCGGGACCACCCGGGCCACCGGGACCGCCAGGGCCGCCGGGACCACCTGGGCCGCCTGGGCCGCGCCGCATCGGGCGGCCGCCGCCGCCCGACGGCATGGCCGCGGGCGCGCCTCGGCGACGGGTGCCTCCAGGGGCGCCCGAGCGCGGGGGACCGCCCGCCCGTCCGCCCGGCCTGCCTCCGGGGCGCGGTGCCCGGCCCGGCGTCGGCGAGCCGCCCGGCCCGCCGCGCTGCGCGCCCGAGGGCATGCCGGAAGAGCCGGGGCGGGGGGAGCCCCTCCGGCCAGAGCCCTCTCCGAATTCCGGTCCGTATCGGCTTGGGTTACTCACGCGGCCTCATCAACTGGGGGACGGCTGTGCGTCGTCCGAGCGTACTGTGCCCCCGGCGCGGAAGGGGCCGCCAAGGAAAGGCTCACCTTCGTCGGGGCGGATCGACGCACGCGGACAAGGACGCCGGCGTGCGGCAATTCGCAAGGATGCTTCATGTCACACCCCTATCTCCAGTGGACGGTTCGGTTCGGGAGGGCCGGCCGGTTCATTCGGGCGGCCTCGTCAGCAGTTGCAGAGGGTTCAGGGTCTCGGTCTGGGGCTGGGCGCCCCGGCCGCCCCTCTTGTTGCGGCAGGCGGGGTCGCCCTGGTGGATCTGGCACCACCACCGCGGCGGCGGGTTGCTCGGCGGCTTGTTCGGGTCGCAGTTGCCGTTCTGGAACGGGGACTGGCACGGCGGCAGATTGCCCTGGCCCCCGTCGCCGCCGTCCTGGCAGCGCGGGTCGAACTTGCCGACCGGGGTGTTGCACCACGGCGGCTTGCCGTCGTCTTCCTTCTTCTTCTCCGGCGGCTTCGCCCACTTCTGCACGATCCCGCCCCACGCGGGCGGCGGGAACGCCTGCGGGTCCATGCCCTGCACCGCGTTCGACATGTAGGACCGCCAGATGCGGGCGGGGATGGTGCCGCCTTCCACTTCGCCGATCCCCGGCAGGATGACCGACTTCTTCTTGCCGTCCGGTCCGAGCGCGTCGTTGTAGATCGTCACCGCGGTCGACATCTGCGGGACGTACCCGACGAACCACGACGAGACGTTGCGGTCGGTCGTACCGGTCTTGCCCGCCGCCTGCCGCCCGTCCGGCAGGGCCGCCGCCGTCGCGGTCCCGCTCTTGATGACCTGCTGCATCGCGTACGTCGCGTCCGCGGCGACCTTAGGGCTGAAGACCCGCCGCTTCTCGTACGTGGGCCGCAGCCGCACCGTCTTGCCGTCCGACTTCTTGACCACGCGGATCACGTGCGGCTGGTGGTACATCCCGCCGTTGGCGAACACCGCGTACCCCGCCGCCTGCTCGATCGGCCGGATGTTGTTGACGCCGAGCGCCAGGTTCAGGCAGCACTTGTGCGGTTCCAGCAGGTCGGACGCGATGCCGGCGTCGGTCTCGGTCTTGATCGCCTCTTCGATGCCGACCTTGCCCATCAGCTGGATGAACGCGGTGTTGACCGAGTCCTTCGTCGCGGTGATCAGGTTGATCGCCGGGCCGACGTCGTGGCTGTTCCGGATGATCACGGCGCCGTCGGTGTCCTTGGGCACCACGCTGCCGTCCGGGCCGATCGGCGTGTTCGAGCGTCCCTCGACCAGGCTCTTCAGGCTGTAGTTCTGCTTCAGCGCCGTCGCGAGCACGTAGGGCTTCATCGCCGACCCGGCCTGCGCCGAGCCCTGCCACACGTTGTCGAAGGACTGGTCCAGGTAGTCGGGACCGCCGTAGAACGCGACGACCTCGCCGTTCGCGGAGTTCACCGACACCAGGCCCACGCGGATCTTCTTCTTCGCGAGCTTCTTCGGGTTCACCTGCGGGACGGTGTGCTCGGCCGCGCGCTTGGCCATCGCCATCTTCTTGCGGTCGAACGTCGTGTAGACCCGCAGGCCCTGGGTCGTCAGCTCCTTGGTGTCGATCTTCATCCGGCCCAGCTCCAGCTTGGCGCGCATCAGCATGTAGCCGCGCTGGCCGCCGTAGAGCTGGTCGCTGGTGCCCGCCTTCCGCATCTTGGGCACGCCCTGCTTGATGTACTTGTCGGCCTCGGCCCGGCTGAGCTTGCCCATCGAGACCATGCCGTTGAGCGTGTACTGGTACCTGCCGGTCACCCACGCCTGGTTGGCCTTGTCCCCCGGGTCCCGGTTCGGGTTCTGGATGATGCCGCCGAGGAGGGCCGCCTGGTCGGGCGTCAGCTTCCACACGTCCGTCCCGAAGTACTCGCGGGACGCGGCCTGGATGCCGTAGGTGTCGCGGCCGAAGTAGATGGTGTTCAGGTAGAGCTTGAGGATCTCGTCCTTGGAGTGCTCGTCCTCCAGCTTCAGCGAGATGAACAGCTCCTGGAACTTCCGGCTGACCGTCCGGTTGTTCGGGTCGGAGTAGTAGTTCTTCGCGAGCTGCTGGGTGATCGTGGAACCGCCGCCGGACCCGCCGGTCAGGTTGTCCCACACCGCCCGCGTCGTGCCCTTGATCGAGAAGCCCGGGTCGGTGCGGAAGCTGCGGTTCTCCGCCGCCAGCACCGCGTTCTGGACGTTCGGCGGGATCTTGGCCAGCTCGACGCTCTGCCGCTTCTTGCCGATCCGGCCGATCTCCGTGCCGTCGGTGTAGTAGAAGATCGACGCCTGGTCCTCGACGCCCGCGACCGTCGGCTCCTTCGGGGTCGGGGTGTTGGCGTAGGCGACCCAGATCAGCGTGACGAACGCCGCGAGGCCGAGGCCGCAGACCCCGCCCACGACCTTCCAGGACGGGATGAACCGCCGCCAGCCCGTCTCGCGGGAGCGCAGATGGCCGAGGAACCCCTTCTTCCCAGGCGGCCCCTGCCGACCGGGCCCGCCGGGGCCTCCCGGCCCGCCGGGGCCTCCGGGACCCCCAGGCCCGCCCGGGCCGCCGGGTACACCCGTGCGGTTGGGTACGCCGGGTCCGCCCGTGCGGTTGGCGGCGCGCGTGCCGGTACTGCGGAACCTCGCGGTCACCTTCGCGCCGAGTTCCTGCCCGGCCTTGCCGAGCTCGCCGAGCTTCTCGCGCACGCCCGGCTTCGGGGCCGCGCCGGGCATCCCCGGCGTCCCGAATCCGGCGGGCGGCCCCATTCCGCCCGCACCGGGCGCACCCGGAACCCCTCGTCCGGGCATGCCGGACGGGTTCGGGAACCCGGGGCCTCCGGGACCGGCCCCCGGAGCCGCGGGAAGGCCGGGAGGGCCGCCCATCGCATGGCGACCGCCGCCCATGCCCGGCCCGGCCGGCATGCCTTGGCCGACCGGAGGCGAAGCGCCGGGCGCGTTGCCCATACCGGGACCGCCGCCCGACGGCGGGAATCCCCCGAGCCCGCTGCCCCCACCGGCTCCACCGGGTCCGCCAGGGCCACCGGGTCCGCCAGGGCCGCTGGGTCCGCCAGGGCCGCTGGGTCCGCCAGGGCCGGACGTCCCACCGGGGCCACCGTTGCCGCCGGGTCCGCCGAAGCCGCCTTGGCCGGGGCCTCCGTTACCGCCGAAGCCGCCTTGGCCGGGAGTCCCACCGGGACCGCCGTTGCCGCCGGGGCCGCCGAACGTGCCCTGACCGGGCGTCCCGCCCGGGCCGCCCTGACCGCTCGGGGCGGCATGGCGTCCAGCGGACGGCGGGACCGGGTTCGACGGGACCGCGGGCATGGAGGCGGTCGGCGCGGCACCGCCCAGCGGCCCGGGGCTCGCGCCCGGGCCGCCCATGAAACCGGGCCCTTCCGCCGTTCCCGGAGGGGCGGGGTTCGGGGGCGTGCCGGATGCGCCCGCGGGGTTCGTTCCGGCGGGCTCGCGGGGGACGCCCGGGAAGCCGGGGTCGCCGGAGTCACCGGGGCGGGGGTTCTGGTGCCCGCCCGGCCTCTGCGACCCGGGTTCCGGTCGGGGCTGGCTTGGATTACTCACGCGACCTCATCAACAGGGGACAACGGTTGTTGCCGAGGGCCGGGTGGCTCCCGGCCCTTGTTGCGGCTCGTGCGCCGTCCGAAGATTACTGTGCGGGCTGGTGAGCGGGGGAGCGTGTGCTCGGCGAGGGACATCCCGGCCGCTCAGCGCCCCCGAGGGGTCGGCGGATCCTCCTCACTCGGCTGCCGTCCCGGGGCCGTCCCGGGATCGGGGTCGTGCGACACGGCCAGGTGGTTCCAGGACGCAACTTTGACACATTTCCACCACATACACCCTGAAATCTCCGCATTCGCGCTACGGGCCTGCGAGGACGCCCCGCCCGGGGCCCGGCTAGATCGCCACTTGCCAGCGGCCCCCCGGGTACGTATCTTGTCGATGTATCGAGCCGATACATTCGCTCGATACATCGGATCGAGACATCGGCTTCTGCGGAAGAGGGTTCGGGATGGCGGCCAAGAAGGGCGCGGGCGTGCTGGAGCTCGCCGTGCTCGGCCTGCTGCACGAGTCCCCGATGCACGGTTACGAACTGCGCAAGCGGCTCAACACCCTGCTGGGCATGTTCCGCGCGTTCTCGTACGGCTCGCTCTACCCGTGCCTCAAGCAGCTCCTGGCCAACGGGCTGATCATGGAGGACCGGCCGGAGGAGCCGAACACGCCGCTGGCGCTGCAGAGCCGCCGGTCGAAGATCGTTTACAAGCTCACCGCCGACGGCAAGGAGCGCCTTCAGCAGCTCCTCACCGAGGCCGGCCCGGCTTCGTGGGAGGACGAGGGGTTCGGCGTGCACTTCGCCTTCTTCTCGCACACCCGCGCCGACGTCCGGCTGCGGATCCTCGAAGGCCGGCGCAGCCGGCTGGAGGAGCGCCTGGAGAGCGTCCGCGCCGCCCTGGCGCGCACCCGCGAGCGTGTCGACTCCTACACCCTGGAGCTGCAGAACCACGGGCTGGAGTCGGTCGAGCGCGAGGTCCGGTGGCTCAACGAGCTCATCGGGCGCGAGCGGGCCGAGCAGGAACAGCAAGCACAGCAAGCACAGTCAGCTAAGCGAATTGACCAGGACATGCCTCGGGACGAGGGCCGCTGACCAGTGGCCCGGCGCCTTCGGGGGCGGGTGAAACACCACATGTTCCGCAAAAGAGAAGGAGCAACCGGATGGGTTCGGTGCGCGTAGCCATCGTGGGTGTGGGCAACTGCGCCTCTTCGCTCGTCCAGGGCGTCGAGTTCTACAAGGACGCGGCCCCCGACACGCGAGTTCCCGGCCTGATGCACGTCCAGTTCGGCGACTACCACGTGGGCGACGTCGAGTTCGTGGCGGCGTTCGACGTGGACGCCAAGAAGGTCGGGATGGACCTGTCCGAGGCCATCCACGCCAGCGAGAACAACACGATCAAGTTCGCCGACGTGCCTCCGACCGGGGTGACCGTCCAGCGCGGGCACACTTTCGACGGCCTTGGCGAGTACTACCTGGACATGGTCGAGGAGTCGGACGCCGAGCCGGTCGACGTCGTGCAGGCCCTGAAGGACGCCGAGGTCGACGTCCTGGTGTCGTACCTGCCGGTGGGCTCCGAGGAGGCCGACCGCTTCTACGCCCAGTGCGCGATCGACGCCAAGGTCGCGTTCGTGAACGCGCTGCCGGTGTTCATCGCCAGCGACCCCGACTGGGCGCAGAAGTTCACCGACGCGGGCGTCCCGATCGTCGGCGACGACATCAAGTCCCAGGTCGGCGCCACCATCACGCACCGCGTCATGGCCCGCCTGTTCGAGGACCGCGGGGTCGAGCTGCTGCGCACGTACCAGCTCAACTTCGGCGGCAACATGGACTTCATGAACATGCTGGAGCGCAAGCGGCTCCAGTCCAAGAAGATCTCCAAGACGCAGTCGGTCACCTCGCAGATCCCGCACGAGATGGCGAAGGCGGACGTGCACATCGGCCCGTCCGACCACGTGCCGTGGCTGGACGACCGCAAGTGGGCCTACGTCCGGCTCGAGGGCCGCTCGTTCGGCGACACCCCCCTCAACCTGGAGTACAAGCTCGAGGTCTGGGACTCCCCGAACTCCGCCGGCGTCATCATCGACGCCGTCCGCGCCGCGAAGATCGCCAAGGACCGCGGCATCGGCGGCCCGATCCTGTCGGCCAGCTCCTACTTCATGAAGTCGCCCCCGGAGCAGTACAACGACGACCAGGCGCACGACGCGGTGGAGAAGTTCATCCGCGGCGAGGTCGAGCGCTAGAGCACGGGGGGACAACGCGCCGGTCAGCGCCTCCCCATCAGCGGTTCAAGGGCCGGTCTCCCAGGTGGGACGCGGTTTGCGGAACGTTGAGAGCCTGATCACAAAGTCGC
Source organism: Spirillospora sp. NPDC049024 (assembly GCF_040649235.1). Lineage (NCBI taxonomy): Bacteria > Bacillati > Actinomycetota > Actinomycetes > Streptosporangiales > Thermomonosporaceae > Spirillospora > Spirillospora sp. NPDC049024. Next base: position 340,028 of record NZ_JBEZFD010000004.1, on the reverse strand, counting down.
CAAAGGACGCCCTGGCAGTGGACACCCCACTGTCAGGGCGTCCTTACTTCTGTAGAGAAACGGTGATGTACCGGCCCTTTGTCACGCTCTGGCCCTACTGTGACACCGCCGGTTACTGCGCGCCAGGTTCCGAGTCAGTGAGGTGACACCGTGACGGCACGCGAGATGATCAAGGTGACGGCGGGGCTGACGGGCCTTGTGATGGGGCTCGCCGGATGCGCCGGAGGGGGTGACGGTGCGACGGCGGAGGGCGCCTCCCGCGAGGGCGGCACGCTGCGGATCGTCGGCTCGTCCGACGTCGAGCACCTCGACCCCGCGTCCGTGGCCAGCGTCGGCGCGTACGGGCTCGCCCGCACGTTCGCCCGCACGCTGTTCGGGAACCGGGCGTCCAACGACTTCCAGGAGACGGTCCCCGTGCGGCCCGACGTCGCCGAGCGGATCCCGACGCGCGAGAACGGCGACATCGGCAAGGACCGCCGCACGTACACGGTCCGGCTGCGCGAGGGCGTCCGGTGGAACACCAAACCGCCCCGCCCGGTGACCGCCCAGGACTTCGTCCGCGGCTTCGAGCGCCTCTGCAACCCCGCGTCACCGTCCTCCGCCAAGGGCTACTTCATCTCCACGCTCAAGGGCATGGACGCGTTCTGCCGCGGCTACGGCTCCGTCGACGCGAAGAACGCCCAGGCGATCGCGGCCTACCAGCGCGAGCACGGGTTCGAGGGCGTCCGCGCCAAGGACGAGCGGACGCTGGTGTTCAAGCTGAAGCGCCCCGCCAGCGACTTCCTCAACCTGCTGTCGCTGCCGGTCGCCGCGGCCGCACCGCAGGAGTACGACCGGTACGTCCCGGACAGCGCCGAGTTCCGGCAGCACACGATCTCCGACGGGCCGTACCAGATCACCGACTACAAGCCGGGCATCTCCTACGTCCTCACCCACAACCCGGCGTGGCAGGCGGGCTCGGACCCGCTGCGCGAGCGGCATGTCGCGAAGATCCAGATCACGCTGGGCCAGGACTCGCCGGAGACCGTCCAGCAGCAGATCGAGCAGGGCACCGCCGACCTCGCGTGGGACCAGCCCGTCCCGACGTCGGCGCTCCCGCGGCTGCGGGACGACCCGCGCTTCGCGATCAGGGAGACCCCGAACAACAGCCCGTACCTGGTGTTCAACACGCGCAGCCCCCGCAACGGCGGCGCGCTCGGCGACCGCGCGGTCCGGCAGGCGCTGGAGTACGCCGTCGACCGCAGCGCCCTCATCAAGATCGTCGGCGGGCCGTCGGTGGCGAAGCCGCTGCACACGGTGATCCCGCCCGGGAACTCCGGATACGCGCCCCTCGACCTCTACCCGACGCCCAACGAGTCCGGCGACCCCGCCAAGTGCCGCGAGCTGCTCGGCAAGGCCGACCGCGTCGGGATCACGCTGAAGTTCCCGTACCGGACGAACAGCGTCCACAAGCTCATCGCCCAGTCCATCGCCGAGAACCTCGACGCCTGCGGGGTCAAGACGGAACTGACCCCCGACTCGGGCGGCTCCTTCTACTCCAGCACCCTCACCACGCCCGCCCGCGCCCGCGAGGGCAAGTGGGACATCGCCGCCCCCGGCTGGGTCCCCGACTGGTACGGCAACAACGGCCGCTCGATCATCCAGCCGCTCTTCGACGGGCGCGCCTACGGCCCCGGCTCCACCAACTACGGCGGCTACGACAACCCGCAGGTCAACGCGCTCATCGACGCCGCCCTCACGGCCCCCGACGCGCAGCGCGCGGCCGGCTACTGGCAGCAGGCCGACCGGAAGATCATGGAAGACGCCGCGATCGTCCCCCTCCTCGACCGCGCCCAGACCACCTTCCGCTCCTCCCGCGTCCACGGCGCCTACTTCCTCCCGACCACCGCGGGCTACGACTTCACGAGGGTCTTCATCGCGTAGCCGGGAGGCAGGACGCCAAGCCGCCCACAAGCGCGCCGACCTCAACCACCGCCGCAACCACGCAACAGCCTCATTGGCCGCGATCGCGTCCGAAGGCAGATTCGAGCGAAGCAAGAACCTGATCGCGAAGCGAGCCGCAAGGCGAGACGGAGCGATGCCAGCGATCGCCCGCGTTTCTCGACGATGGAGGGCCGCCAGGCCCGAAGGAGGAGAGAAATGCATTGAAAACAGCACATACGCTGATCGGATGCGGGCGGGCGAGTTGCGGGGGATCTTGCGGGGGCGGGATTTTCGGCGTCTCTACGGGACCCGGCTCGCCTCGCAGCTGACCGACGGCGTGTTCCAGGTGGCGCTCGCCGGATACGTGTTCTTCTCGCCCGAGCGGCAGGCCACGGCGGCCAAGGCGGCGGCCGCGTTCGCGGTGACGCTGCTGCCCTACTCGGCGCTCGGGCCGTTCGCCGGGGTGTTCATCGACCGGTGGCGGCGGCGGCAGATCCTCGTGTGGACGCCGGTGCTGCGCGCGCTGCTCGTGCTGCTCGTCGCCGGGCTCGTGGCGGGCGGGCAGGACGGGCTCGGCTTCTTCCTCGGCGTGCTCGTCGTGCTGGGCGTGAACCGCTTCTTCCTCGCCGCGCTGTCGGCGGCGCTCCCGCACGTGGTGCGTCGCGACCAGCTGGTCACGGCGAACGCGTTCACGGTCACGTCCGGGACGATCATCGCGTTCGCGGGGGCGGGCGCCGGCTACGGCCTCCGGCGGGTGTTCGGCGCCGGGCACGACGGGACGGCGCTGATCCTCGTGGTCGCGGCGGCGCTGTTCCTGCTGGCGGGGCTGATCGCGACGACGCTGCCGAAGGGCCTCCTCGGCCCGCACCGGACTTCCGAGGACGTCGCACCCCGAGCGACTGCCCCAGCGGCGGCGGAGGCGACCCCGGCGACCGTGCCCGGGGTGGCGATGTCGGACACGTCACCCGCGTCGGAGACGGCCATGCCGGACGCGACGCCCGGCTCCGCGACACCCGTGTCGGATGCCTCGCCCGGGCACGAGACGCCCGTGTCGGCCGCGTCGCCCATCCCAGGCGCCCCCATGTCGAACGCCGCGGCTGGGGCGGGGACGCCCATGGCGGACGGGGCGGAAGTGCCGGGCCAGGCAGACGTGTCCGGTCGGGTGGAAGCGTCGGGCCGGGCGGACGTGTCGGCGGGGTCCGGCGGGGTCGGGGCGGGCGGGTCCGAGGCGCCGCGGGTCGTCGAGGTGCTGGGGGGTGTGCTGGGCGGGCTCGCGGACGGGGCGCGGCACATCGCGCGGCGGCCGCAGGCGGCGCTGGCGCTCGGCGCGATCTCGTTCCACCGGTTCCTGTACGGCGTCGTCCTGATCATGACGCTGCTGCTGTGCCGCAACCACTTCGCCGGCGACCCCGACCGCGGGCTGGAGACGTTCGCGCTGATGCTGGGGGTGTCCGGCGCCGGGTACTTCGCGGCGGCGCTGATCACCCCGCCGGTGGTGCGGCGCATCAGCAAGCAGGCGTGGGTGGCGTGGCAGCTCGGCGGGGCGGCGGTGGGCCTGCTCGCGCTGGGCATGCCGTTCGCGGAGCGCCCCTGGGCGGCCGGCGCCTTCCTCCTCGGCGTCGTGTCGCAGGGCGTCAAGCTGTGCGTCGACACGACGTTGCAGGAGACGATCGAGGACGCCTACCGGGGACGGGTCTTCGCCGTCTACGACATGCTGTTCAACGCGACGTTCGCCGCTGCCGCCGCCGCTGCCGCGACATGGCTGCCCGCTGACGGCCGCGCCGGCGTCACCCTCCTCGGAGTGGTCGCCGCCTACGGGGTGGGCGCGGTCGCCTACTGGACGGCGGCGTCCCGCATGCGCGGCCCCGCACACGCGCTGCGTTAGAGCGACTCCGCGATGGCCTGGAGGGCGGCGGCGATGTGGTGGACCTCGTCCTCGGTGCACACGTACGGCGGCATCGTGTAGACGAGCTTGCCGAAGGGCCGCAGCCACACGCCGTGCGCCATGGCGATCTCCTGCACGGACTGGACGTCCACCGGCTCGCGCGCCTCGACCACGCCGATCGCGCCGAGGACGCGGACGTCCGCCACGCCGGGGAAGTCGGCCGCGCCGTCGAGTTCGCTGGTCAGGACCGCCTCGATGGTGTCGACCTCGTCCCGCCAGTCGCGCGAGAGCAGCAGGTCGATGGACGCGGACGCGACGGCCGCGGCCAGCGGGTTGGCCATGTAGGTGGGGCCGTGCATCAGCACGCCCGCCTCGCCGGAGGTGATGCCGTCGGCGACGCGGTCGGTGCACAGGGTCGCGGCCATCGTCATGTAGCCGCCGGTCAGGGCCTTGCCGAGGCACATGATGTCGGGGACGACCTCGGCGTGGTCGCAGCCCCACAGCTCGCCCGTCCGGCCGAAGCCGGTGGCGATCTCGTCGAGGATCAGCAGCAGGCCGTGCTCGTCGGCGATGTCGCGGAGGGCCTGGAGGTACTCGGGAGCGTAGAAGCGCATGCCGCCGGCGCCCTGGACGATCGGCTCCGCGATGATCGCGGCGAGTTCGCCGGCGTGCTCGGCGGCCAGCTCCGCGAGCCCGTCCAGGTACGCCTCGTCGGGGTCGGCGCTGTAGCCGAGCGGGGGCGGGGGCGCGAAGACGTGCTGGGCGAGGACGTCGGTGAACATGTGGTGCATCCCGTTCACCGGGTCGCAGACGGCCATGTCGCCGAACGTGTCGCCGTGGTAGCCGCCCCGGACGGTGAGGAGCCGGCGCCGCTCCGGCCGCCCCTGCGAGCGCCAGAACTGCAGCGCCATCTTGATCGCGACCTCGACCCCGACGGAACCGGAGTCGGCGAAGAACACCTTGGTCAGCGGCTCGGGGGTGATCTCGACCAGCCGCTCGGCGAGCCGCACGGCGGGCGGGTGCGTGAGCCCGCCGAACATCACGTGCGCCATCTTGCCGAGCTGCCCGGTGACGGCCGCGTTCAGCTTCGGGTGGTTGTAGCCGTGCACGGCCGCCCACCACGACGACATGCCGTCGATCAGCTCGGTGCCGTCCGCGAGGGTGAGCCGCACACCGCTCGCCGACACGACCGGCAGCGCGGGCGCCGCCGCCGGCATCGGCGCGTACGGGTGCCAGATGTGCTCCCGGTCGAACTCCAGCATCCGCTCGGTCTCGCGGGGGCTCATACGGCCCAGCTGAAGCGGGATCACTCGCCGTCCCCCTCGCGGTCGGCGGCCGGGGCGCCGACGCCCTCGGCGGCGGCCCAGCGGCGCAGTTCCTCGGCCGCCGCCTCCTTGCCGATCATGCCGCGGTCCAGGCGGAGTTCGAGGAGGAACTTGTAGGCGCGGCCGACGAGCGGGCCGGGCGCGATGCCGAGGATCTCCTGGATCTCGTTGCCGTCGATCTCCGGGCGGATCGCGGCCAGCTCCTCCTCTTCGGCCAGCCGCTCGATCCGCACCTCCAGGTCGTCGTAGGTGCGGCGCAGCCGGTCGGCCTTGCGCTTGTTGCGGGTCGTGCAGTCGGCGCGCGTCAGCTTGTGGAGGCGGGACAGGAGGGGGCCGGCGTCGCGGACGTACCGGCGGACGGCCGAGTCCGTCCACTCGCCGGTGCCGTAGCCGTGGAACCGCAGGTGCAGCTCCACCAGGCGGGAGACGTCGGAGATGACGTCCTTCGGGTAGCGCAGGGCGGTCAGCCGCTTGCGGGTCATCTTCGCGCCGACGACCTCGTGGTGGTGGAACGAGACGCGCCCGCCCGGCTCGAACCGGCGGGTCTTCGGCTTGCCGATGTCGTGCAGCAGCGCCGCGAGCCGCAGCACGAGGTCGGGGCCCTCCTTCTCCTGCGCGATCGCCTGCTCCAGGACGATCAGCGAGTGCTCGTAGACGTCCTTGTGCCGGTGGTGCTCGTCGATCTCCAGCCGCAGCTTCGGCAGCTCGGGCAGGACGTGCGCGGCGAGGCCGGTGTCGACCAGCAGCGCCAGGCCCTGCCGCGGGTACCGGCCGCAGAGCAGCTTGGACAGCTCGTCGCGGACGCGCTCGGCCGACACGATCTCGATGCGGCCGGCCATGTCCTTCATCGCGCGGACGACGTCGGGCGCGACGGTGAAGCCGAGCTGCGAGGTGAACCGGGCGGCGCGCATCATCCGGAGCGGGTCGTCGCTGAAGGAGTCCTCCGGGCGGCCGGGCGTCCGCAGCACCTTGCGCTGCAGGTCGGTCAGGCCGCCGAACGGGTCGACGAACTCGTGCCCGGGCAGCCGGGCCGCCATCGCGTTGACGGCGAAGTCGCGGCGGCGCAGGTCCTCCACCAGGGAGGTGCCGTAGGAGACCTCCGGCTTGCGGGACTTCGGGTCGTAGGACTCGCTGCGGTAGGTGGTGATCTCCAGCTCGACGCCGTCCTTGCGCAGGCCGACCGTGCCGAACTCGATCCCGATCGTCCAGTGCGCGTCCGCCCAGCCGCGGATGATCTCCAGGGTGCGCTCGGGCGGGGCGTCGGTGGTCAGGTCCACGTCCTTGGTGGGACGGCGCAGCAGCGCGTCCCGGACGGGCCCGCCGACCAGCGCCAGCTCGTGACCGGCCGCCGCGAACCGGGCGCCGAGCTCGTCGGCGACGGGCGCGATCCCGCGCAGCAGCTCGGCGATCGCGGTGCGCCGCGAGGACTCTGGGGTCACGTTCTGGTCAGGCACGGCCATCGAGCGTATTTCCTTGGTTGACGGGCTGACAAAGGACTTTCTGGCGAGCGCCGGGGTCCGCGCGGAAGTCTTTTCGGGGCCGAAGAAGGACAGGGCCCTTCACGTGCCGCGATCCCCGGGTTACGTTTCGGGCACCCCGATGACGCCCTGCGCGACCCGGTGAGCCTCCCGTACGACAACGGTAGCGGGATCCAAAAGGGCCACGGTCCGCCGCACGTGCGGTTGAGGCGCGTCGAGAGGGTCCGCGTGCCGTGCGCCAGGGATGAGACCGGCTGTTCCGGGTATGTGGGGGCTTTCCCCACTAAGTGTGCGAAGCACGAGGCCACAGGGATACCAGATCCGGGGATGAGCGGGGTCGACCCCCGCGGGACGGAGCCGAACATGAAGGACGCTCTCACCATCCACCGCGCGCTGCTCGGGTGGGAGACGGCGCATGAGATCGTGCGGCTGCCCCTCTCGATGACCTGGGCCGACGAACTGCCCAGGGCCCTCGGCCTGCCGCCGGACCGGTGCCTGGTGACGCGCGTCTACTCCTGCGAGGGCGAGGCGCGCGGCCGGTCCTTCCTGACCGGGGCGATCGTCCCGGCGGGGCGGTGGCCGTCCGCCGAGGCGGTGCGGCGCGGCGTCGGTGCCCGCAGCGTCCGGCACGCGCACGCGGACGTGGTCAACGCCGTCACCGAGTACGCCGCGGGCCTGGTCTGCCCGCTGCTCCTGCCCGACTCGATGCCCCTGCTGATCGACCGCGGCCTCGTGGACGGGCCCCACGCGAGCGACATCGTCTACACCGCTACCGGGGAGGCGTCCACGGCGCTCGGCATCAAGGCCGACGTCCTCTACTCCCTCTGCCGCGCGGAACCCGCCGACCTGCTGGCCCCGCGAGGCGCCGCACCCGCGCCGGGCCTGGACCACGCGACGACCTGAGCCGCCCGTCGGGCGCGGCGGCGCCGGACGCCCCCTCCGGGACCGCCGCGGGCGGGCCGCGCCGGGCAACGCCATGAACATCGACGGACTACCATCGGGGCCGTGGTGCGGGAAATCAACGCCCGCCGTCCTCAGCCTGTCCTCGTGTCGCCGGACGGTTCGTGGACGGGCCCGGCGTGAGGGCGGACACGGCGTGAAAGCGGTCGGACGCGCGTTGGCGCTGGCCGCGCTAATGCCCTGTCTCGCGATGGCGGCCTCCCCGGCCATGGCGTCCCCCGCCGCCGTCCGGGCGCGGACCCCCGCCAAGGCCCCGGCCGGCGCCCCCGCGGCGACCCAGGCGCGCGCGCAGGTGGCGCTCGCGCTCACCAAGATCACCCCAAAGACCGTCACCGCGAAATCGAAGATCGAGATTTCCGGGGCGGCGCGGAACCGCACCGAGCACGCGCTGGCCGGCCTCACCATGCGGCTGCGCTACAGCGCCCAGCCCGTGACGAGCCGGAGCCAGCTCGACCAGCTCGCGACCGGGCAGCAGACCGCGCTGCCCAACGTCGCCCCGCAGCAGCAGCCCCTCGCGCAGGCGTCCAGGCCCGGTGTGACCCAGGGCTGGAGCTTCCGGACCACCGCGCGGCAGCTGGGCCTCCGCGAACCCGTCGGCACCCCCGGCGTCTACCCGATGCGCGTCGAGGTGGTGAACTCCGCGCAGCAGGTCGTCGGCGGCCTCACGACCTTCCTCACGCTGATGCCGAAGCAGCGCAGCTTCAAGCCGGTGGCGGTCGGCTGGGTACTGCCGCTGATCGACCGGATGCACCGTGCCAACGACCGCACGTTCATCGACGACGACCTCAGCAAGGAGCTGGCGGCCGGCGGCCGGCTCCGCAGGCTCGTGGACGCGGCCGCCGCCACCAACACGCCCGTCACGTGGGCCATCGACCCGGCGCTTCTGGACGACGTCAGGCAGATGGCGTCCGGCGCCTACTACGTGAAGGCGCCCGGGGCCAGGAAGGCCGTCCGCAAGGAGAAGAGCACTGTCGCGGCGACGTGGCTGACGGCCCTGAAGAGCGCCTCCAAGGGCGATCCCTACTTCGTCCTCCCGTACGGCGACGCCGACATCACGGCGCTCGTCCGGCACAAGATGAACCGCGACGTCCGCATCGCGTTCGACGCGCGGAACACGAGCCTCGTGGCGGAGGTCCTCGGCCGCCGGCCCGACGCGCGCATCGCCTGGCCGGCGTCCGGCCTCGGCGGGCCGGACACGCTCGGGGCGCTCGCCAGGTACCCGCTGAAGGACGGCGGGTCGCTGCTGATGAGCAGCGCGCAGTTCGACAACCCCCCGTCGGGCGCGCAGCCGAACGCGACCACCGCGCTCCAGACGCAGCTCGGGGTCAGGAAGGCGCTCGTCTACGACCAGGTGGTCACCCAGATCCTCGGCGAGGGGTCGCGGTCGGCGTCCCGGGCGCTGCTGAGCGAGCAGCGCTTCCTCGCCGAGACCGCGGTGATCGCCGCGGAGGCGCCGAGCGTCCCGCGGACGCTCGTCGTCGCGCCCGACCGGCACTGGGACCCCGCCGACGGGCTCGCCAAGAACCTGCTCACCTACACCAAGGGCGCGGGCTGGCTGCGCGAGGTCCCGCTGCGCTCGGTCGAGGCCGCCCAGCCGCAGGACCGCCCTCTCCGCGCCTACTCCGACAGCGACGAGAAGTACGAGCTCGGCGACGTCCACCTCCGCCAGACCGGGGCCATCGCGACGCGGGCGGCGACGTTCCAGGCCGTGATGACCGGCCCGGTCAAGATCTCCTACGAGCGCGCCGTGCTGCGGCTGGAGTCGGTCGCCTGGAGGTCCTCGCAGGGGCGCGCCAAACGGGCCCGCAGGGAGCTGGAGGACGAGCTCAGGGCCGACATGCAGCTCGTCCGCGTCGTCCCGCCGAAGAACAGGCGCGTGCTCATGGGGGGCAGCTCGGGCAGGCTCCCCGTCCTGGTCGAGAACCGGCTGACCGGCCAGGCGGTGAAGGTCAGGCTCGTCGTGACCTCGAAGAACACCGCCAAGCTCCAGCTGGGAGGGCTGGAACCCGACGACGCGGTCATCGAGCTCGGGCCCGGGGAGCGGGCCCAGCGGTGGATCCCGGCGCAGGCGGCCGGAAACGGCAACTTCGACGTCCGCCTCGATCTGCAGATTCCCGACGCGGGCGGCCGGACGTACGGTGACGGCGAGACCATCACGGTCACCGTGACCGGGTACGGGCGGCTCGCCCTGCTCATCACCGGCGGCGGACTTGCCGTACTCTTCGTGGGCGTCGGAGTGCGGGGCATCAGAGCGAGGCGCCGCCGGAAAGCGGAGGCAGCCGGTGACGGGTCGACCGGAATGGGATCGACAGGGACAGGGGAACCAGGGGGCGGGCTCCCCGGCCCCGGGTTCTCAGGGTCCGGCATACCCACCGCCGAGTACTCCGGGCCCCCAGGGACAGGGATACCGGGCGCAGGGGTACCCGCCGGGCCGTCCGCCCCATGGTCCGGGCCCTCAGGGGCCGGCGCCGACGGGCGGACCGGGCGCGGGGCAGGGCCCGCAGGCGCCCGTCCCGAGGACCCCGCCGCAGTACCCGGGAACGCCGCCGACGGGCAGGCCGCCGGGCGCGGCGAACATCGCCGCCGAGACGGCGGTTGACATCCCCCTCCCAGGCGGAGGCGTGCCCGGCGCCGACACCACCGTGGTCGACACGCCGCCGGCGCAGGGGGGCAAGGGCTCGTCCGGCATCCTGAAGTCCGGCGCGATCATGGCGGTGGGCACCCTCGCGTCCCGCGTCACGGGGTTCCTGCGCACCGCCGTCATCGTCGCCGCGCTCGGCACCGGGCTGCTCGCCAACGCCTACAACACCGCCAACACCATCCCCAACCAGATCTACGACCTGCTGCTCGGCGGCATCCTCACCAGCGTCATCGTCCCGCTGCTGGTGCGGGCCAAGCAGCGCGACCAGGTCGCGGGGGAGCAGTACGAGCAGCGCGTCTTCACCCTCGCGGTGATCGGCCTCGGCATCCTCACCGTCGTGTCGGTCCTGCTCGCGCCGCTGTTCATCGACGTCCTGGCGGGCAGCTACGACGGCGACCAGCGCGCGGTCGCCATCCTGTTCGCGCGGTTCTTCCTCCCCCAGCTGTTCTTCTACGGCGTCGGGGCGTTCGCCGGGGCCATCCTCAACACGCGCGGCAGCTTCGGCGCGCCCATGTGGGCGCCCGTCCTGAACAACATCGTCGTGATCGCGGTCGGCGGCGCGTTCCTCGCGATCACCACCGGCCGCGTCGACCCGTCCAGCATCACCGACCAGCAGCTCATGCTGCTGTCCATCGGCACGACCGGCGGGATCGTCCTGCAGACGGTCGCGCTGTGGCCGTCGCTGCGCCGCGTCGGGTTCCGGTGGCGGCCCCGGCTGGACTTCCACCGCGGCGAGCTCGGCGAGGTCGGGCGGATGGCCGGCTGGACGCTGCTGTACGTCGTCGCCGCCCAGGGCGCGTTCGCCGTGGTCACCGCGCTGACGAACCGGGCCGGGAAGATGGCGTTCGAGCAGGGCCTCGGCGAGGGGTACGGCTACACCCCGTACTTCAACGCGTACCAGCTCTTCCAGCTCCCCTACGCGATCGTCGGGGTGTCGGTGATCACCGCGCTGCTGCCGCGGATGAGCCGGTTCGCCGCGGAGGGCAAGACCGCCGACGTGCGCGCCGCGTTCTCCAGCGGGCTCCGGCTCTCCTCCGTGATCATCATGCCGGCGGCGGCGCTGATGCTGGTGCTCGGGCCCGAGATCACCACCGTGCTGTTCGCGCACGGCAACGCCAACGCCGACGACGCACTGGTGATCGCGCGGGTCATGCAGATGTTCGCCGTCGCGCTCGTCCCGTTCTCCATCTACCAGCTGATGCTGCGGGTCTTCTACTCCTACGGCGACACCCGGACGCCCGCCCTGATCGGCCTCGTCGTCACCTCCTTCAACATCGCGATGGCGTTCACCGCCTCCAGCGTCCTCGACCTCAAGTGGATCGTGGTCGGCATCGCGGGCGGGTTCGCGCTCAGCAACCTGGTCGGAACGATCACCTGCTGGCTGGTGCTGCGCCGCAAGCTCGGCGGCATGGACGGGCGCCGCATCATCGGCGGCCACCTCAAGCTGCTCGTCGCGATCTGGCCGCTGATCGGGTTCGCCTACGCCGCCCACACGGTCGCGGACGCGCTGGGCGGCACCGACACGATGCTGCCCGCGCTGGTCACGCTGGTCGCCGGATCCGTCGGCGGCGGGCTGCTGTACCTGCTCTTCGCCAGGCTGATGCGGGTGGAGGAGATCCAGACGACCATCGCCACGTTCGCCCGCCGGCTGCCCGGGCGCGCAAAGTAAAAAAGGACGCGCGGCGATAAGGCGGCCACTCGCGTGAGTAACCACTACCATGTGGGGGACTACGGCTTGCGGGGCGACACCCTGGGGAACGCAAAGAGGAGGGTCGGAGGCGTAAGCTGCCACGCCACGAACATGGGATCTGACCACCTGTGCAGGACGTTGCCGTGAGCACGTCAGTCATCGAGCCCGGCACCCGTCTCGCCGGCCGCTACAGGCTCGAGGAGCGCATCAGCGACTCGGGCGGCTCGTCGCTCTGGAAGGCCATCGACGAGATCCTCGCGCGGGCGGTCGCCGTCCGCACCTTCGACCCCGAGTTCCCCCGGATCGCCGAGGCGGTCACGTCCGCGCGCTCGGCCAGCCGGCTGACCGACCCGCGCCTCACCCAGGTGTTCGACGCCGACGACTCGGGCGAGAGCGCCTACATCGTCAGCGAATGGGTCGCCGGCGAGACCCTCGAGGGCATGCTCGGCAAGGCCCCGCTGGAGCCCGGCCGCGCCGCGACCCTGCTGTACGAGGCGTCCGAGGCGCTCGCCGCCGCGCACGCCGCCGGGCTCTCGCACCTGTGCCTCACCCCTCGCGACCTCGTCTGGACGACCGGCGGCACCGTCAAGATCCTCGGCGTCGCCACCGACGCCGTCCTCTGCGACCGCGAGTCCGACGACGCCGCCGCGGAGGACGTCCGCGGCCTCGGCCGGATGCTGTACGCGGCGCTCACCGCCCACTGGCCCGGCGACGAGGACGGCTCCGCGCTGCCGGCCGCGCCGGCGTCCGACGGCGTCCCGCACGCGCCCCGCCAGGTCCAGGCCGGCATCTCGCACGCGATCGACGCGATCGTCTGCCGCTGCCTCGGGATCGGCACGGGCGAGCCGCTCGCGTCCCCCGCCGAGCTGGCCAAGGCGCTGCGCGGCGTCCCGCGCACCCCGCTGCCCCTGTTCGCCGGGCTCGGCCACACCCCGCCGGCGGCCCCGCGCCAGACGGCCCCGCCGAGGCGTCCCGCGGCCCCGCCGCCGGCGGCGACGCAACCGCACCAGCCGCACCGGGCGCCCGCGCCCGAACCGGCCGCGGCCTCGCACGTCCCGCCACCGCGTGCCCAGCGGCACGCCGCGCCCCCGCCCCCGCCGGCGACGTCCACACGGACGACGCCCACGCACGGCCACGGCGGCCCCAAGCGCCAGACCAACCGCGCCCTGATCGGCGTCGCGGCGGCCGCGCTGACCGTCATCGTCGGGCTCGGCGCCTGGGCCCTGTCCAGTCCCGGCGGCGACGACGACAAGGGCGGCGGCCCCACCGACAACTCCCAGACGAGCTCCCCGCCCAAGCCGTCCGTCGTGAAGCTCGTCCCGCAGGGCATCGATCCCGCCGAGCGCCCCGTGGGCGGCCACCTCGACGGCACGATCGGCAAGAACCTCCAGACGGTCATCGACGGCAGGCCCAGCGGCGCCTGGGAGACGCAGAGCTACGCCGACGCCGACTTCGGCCGCTACTCGAAGGGCCTCGGCGTACTGCTCGACATGGGCAAGCCCGTCAAGGTCGCCAGCGTGAAGGTCAGCTCCCCGGTGAGCTCCGGAACACTGCAGGTCCGCGTCGGCGACTCGCGGACCCCGACCGATCTGCAGCGCGTCGGCGAGCAGACGCCCACCGGGGGAGAGGTGACCATCACCGCGAACCCGCAGGCCACGGGCCGCTACGTGGTCGTGTGGTTCACCAAACTGCCGAGCGGCCCGTTCAAGGGGAAGCTCGGTGAGGTCACCGTCTACGGGACGGCCGGCTGATCACGTTCCGGCAAGGGCCCGACATGAGCTGTGACGTGGAGCGGCGCATGTCTGTATCGTGCCTGTGAGCAGATTGTCCCCTCGCCCCCAGGAACCCGTGGTGCCTACCTCAGCAGCCGGTCGCGGACGCCCGGCGCCGGCCGGGCGTCCCGAACGAGAAAGCGGTCGCTCATGACGTCGGTGAGCATGCGTCGCGTAGGCGAAGTTCCCGACAAGGAGCTCCTCGCCCGGCACGCCCAGGGGGACCCGCACGCCTTCGCCGAACTCGTGCACCGCCACCGCGACCGCATGTGGGCGGTCGCGCTGCGCACCCTCGGCGACCCGGAGGAGGCGGCGGACGCGCTGCAGGACGCGTGCCTCTCGGCGTTCCGCGCCGCCGGGCGGTTCCGCGGGGACGCCGCCGTCACCACCTGGCTCCACCGCATCGTGGTGAACGCCTGCCTCGACCGCGTCCGGCGCAAGTCCGTCCGGCCGGCGACGCCGATGGGCGACGACGCGACGTTCGACGCCGTCGCGCCCAAGATGCCCGACCCGACCGACGCGCACGGCGTCTCCCTCGACGTCCGCACCGCCCTGGAGCAGCTCCCGTACGAGCAGCGGGCGGCCCTCGTCCTGGTCGACATGATGGGCTACTCGGTCGACGACGCCGCGCAGGTCATGGAGGTCCCGCCCGGGACGATCAAGAGCCGGTGCGCGCGCGGCCGCGCCCGGCTGGCGCCCCTTCTCGTCCACCACCGGAACCGACGCGAGCCCAGGAACGTCGGAGGTGTGGAAGGAGGTGGCATGCCCAAGTGAACCCCGCACACCTCGACTACGACGTCCTGGCCGACCTGGCCGAAGGACTCCTCGAAGACGACGAAGCCGCCTCCGTCAACGCGCACCTGGAAACCTGCGCCGACTGCCGGGAGCTGTCCGCCGACCTTGCGGACGTCTCCCGGATACTGGCGGAGGCACCGATGCCGCCCATGCCCGCCGAGCTGGCCGAACGCATCGACACCGCCCTCGCGGCGGAGTCGATGCACACCGCCACCGTGGCGAGCCTGGAGCAGCGGCGCGGAAGGCGCCATTGGCGGATACTGTCGGCGGCCGCGGCGGCGGTCGTCGTGCTCGGCGGCGGAGCGACGGTCGGCAAGGTCGCGCTGGACGGCGCGAGCAGCAGTGACAGCACGGCGCACCAGCCGGCCCCGCAGCACAGCCTGACCGATCCGAGTTCCGGCACCGGATCAGGGGTGCCGAAGGTCGCGCCCGGCGAACCGGCGCCCGCGTTCAAGGTCGCCCACAGCGGCACCGACTACCGGTCCGGCACGCTGGGCGAGCAGGTCGGCGGCGTCGTCACCGGCGAGCAGAAGCTGCGCGCCGAGGCCGCCGCGCCCGACCCCCGGCTCCACGGGTGCGTCACGGGCGTCGCCGGCTCGCAGGCGCCCTTGCTCGTCGACCAGGCGAGTTACGAGGGAAAGCCGGCGATCATCATCGCCGCACCCGGCGACCAGCCCGGCAAGCGCGACATCTGGGTCGTCGGACCGGACTGCTCCCCGCAGTCCCATCACCTGCTGAAGCAGCTGAAGAACGCCTGACCCGCCGAGCCCCGACCCGGGCATCCACCTGTTGAGGCCATGGACGGCCGACCCCGTCCATGGCCTTTCACATGACGCAGGGTCCGGCTGAGACGCTCGGTCCTCTGTGTGATGCCGACTCCGCAAGGGAAGTTCGCGGGCCCGCACCAGCAATCGCCAGGTCCCGACCCCGGGCCCACTCGCCGGGGTGCCGCAACGGTGCCCTGGCGATGCGGGGCGGGCGTCAGAGGGAGGCGAGGAAGTCCAGGGCCGTCGCCCAGGCGCGCTCGGCCGCCTCGGCGTCGTAGTCGGGCAGGTCCGGGTCGGTGAACAGGTGGCCCGCGCCGCGGTAGCGGAACACCTCCACGTCCGCGCCCGCCTTGCGCATCCGCAGGTACCACGCGTTCAGCCAGTCGACGGGCTCCCAGGTGTCGGGATCGGCGACGTGCAGCTGCACCGGGATCTCGGTGGTCGCGTCCTCCGCGATGTCGGACGTGCCGTGCATCAGCAGCAGCCCGCCGGCCTTCTCGTCGGCGAACGCGAGGTTCTGGGCGATGGAGCCGCCCAGCGAGAACCCCGCGTAGACGAGCCCGCCCTCCCCCATCAGCGGCGCGGCCGCCACGACGCCCCGGCGCAGCAGCTCGTCCCGCCCGATCTCTTCCTTGATCGCGATCCCGGCCTCGGCGTCGTCGACGACACGCCCGTCGTAGAGGTCGGGGACATGCACCTCGTGCCCGGCCGCACGGAGCCGGTCGGCCGCCTGGTGCACCGCGGGCCGCAGCCCGTACATCGAGTGGAAGAGCAGAATGCGTGCCATGCGCCACAGCCTAGAGCGCCACAGGCCCCCGGCCGGCGGGCGGACGGCCCCGGGCCGGCGGGCGGACGGCCCCGGGCCGGCGGGCGGACGGTCCCCGGCCGGCGGGCGGACGGCCCGGCGCCGCGTGCCGGGGAATCAGCGGGGCCTAGGATCGGTTGACGCGACTGTGAGGCCGGGTCGTGCGGCACCGACGGCCAACGAGGAGAGGCAAGAACTGTGAGCGACGTCCGTAACGTCATCATCATCGGCTCGGGCCCCGCGGGCTACACGGCCGCCGTCTACGCGGCCCGCGGCGACCTGAAGCCGTTGGTGTTCGAGGGTTCGGTGACGGCCGGCGGTGCGCTGATGAACACCACCGACGTGGAGAACTTTCCCGGCTTCCCCGACGGGATCATGGGCCCCGACCTGATGGACAACCTGCGCAAGCAGGCCGAGCGCTTCGGCGCCGAGCTCATCACCGACGACGTCACCGAGGTCGACCTGACCGCCGACCCGAAGGTCGTCAAGGTCGGCGACGAGACCTACCTCGCCAAGACCGTGATCGTCGCGACCGGCTCCGGGTACCGCGAGCTGGGGCTGCCGGACGAGAAGCGGCTGTCCGGCCGCGGCGTCTCCTGGTGCGCCACCTGTGACGGGTTCTTCTTCCGCGAGCAGGACATCGCCGTCGTCGGCGGCGGCGACACCGCCATGGAAGAGGCGATCTTCCTGACCAAGTTCGCCCGCTCGGTGACCGTGGTCCACCGCCGCGACGAGCTGCGCGCGTCCAAGATCATGCAGGACCGGGCGTTCGCCAACGAGAAGATCAAGTTCCTGTGGGACAGCGAGGTCGCCGCGATCCACGGCGACGACCGGGTGACCGGCGTGACCGTCCGCAACACCAGGACCGGCGCGGAGTCCAGCCTGGAGATCACCGGGCTGTTCATCGCGATCGGCCACGACCCGCGCAGCGAGCTGTTCGCGGGCCAGCTGGAGACCGACACCGACGGCTACCTGCTGGTCGACGCCCCCACGACGAAGACGAAGATCCCCGGCGTGTTCGCCTGCGGCGACGTGGTCGACCACATCTACCGGCAGGCCATCACCGCCGCCGGCAGCGGCTGCTCGGCCGCCATCGACGCCGAGCGCTGGCTGCAGGACCGGGACGCCGCCGAGACCGTCCCGCAGGCCTGACCGCCACACGGGCCTCTGGCCGCACCAGCGGCCCGACCGCCCCGCGGCACCGACCTCACCACCGCCCGCCGCCGGCCCGGCGTTTCCGCCGGGCCGGCGGCGCGGTGGGCTGCATCGGGCGGGGGAGCGTCCCCGCCCCACGCGAGAACCGAAGGAGACCGATGAAAGCCGTGACCGACGCCGACTTCGCGTCCGAGGTGCTGGAGAACGACAAGCCCGTTCTCGTCGACTTCTGGGCGGAATGGTGCGGCCCGTGCCGGATGGTGGCGCCGATCCTGGAGGAGATCTCCAAGGAGCACGGCGACAAGCTCCAGATCGTCAAGCTGAACATCGACGAGAACCCGCAGGTCCCGCAGCAGTACGGCGTCATGCAGATCCCGACGATGAACGTCTACAAGGGCGGCGAGGTCGTCAAGCAGATCATGGGCGCCAAGCCGAAGGCCGCCCTGCTGAGGGATCTCGCCGAGTTCATCTGAGCCCTCCCGAGTCGCCTCCCGTCTCCCGCGGCGAGCGCGAGTGTGGCCCGCACTCCACCCGGAGTGCGGGCCACACGCCGTTCAGAAGGCCTCAGACGGGCCGCAGCGCCCCTTCCGGAGTCATGGAGCCCAGGAGCCGTTCGAGCGCCACCTCGACGTCCTCACGCCACGACAGCGCCGACTTCAACTCCAGTCGCAGGCGCGGGTACCGGTGGTGCGGCCGAACGGTCTTGAACCCGACCGACAGCAGGTAGTCGGCGGGCACCATGCACCCGCCCTCCTCGCCCTTCAGGTCGCCGAACGCCTCGATCGCCTTCACGGCGCGGCGCGTCAGGTCCTTCGCGACGCCCTGGACGAGCATCCGCCCGATGCCGCCGCCCGCGAACTCCGGCAGGACGTGCGCGGTCATGAGCAGCACCGCGTCCGCGCTCACCGGGCTCGTCGGGAACGCGACCGAACGCGGCACGTACAGCGGCGGCGCGTACATCACGAACCCCGCCGGGACGTCGTCCACGTAGACGATCTTGCCGCAGCTGCCCCACTCCAGGAGGGTGGAGGAGATCCACGCCTCCTTCTCCAGCCCCGCGTCGCCGCTCTCCTGGGCCCGGTCCCGGCTCACCGGATCCAGCTCCCAGAACACGCAGCCGCGGCAGCGGTGCGGCAGATCATCAAGGTTGTCCAGCGTGATGTTGACGAGACGACGCGACACCGGGTCGGCACCCCCTGCTGCGATCCTCGCCCGCCGGCCTGGACCCGTGGCGGCGGAAGTTCCCGGCAACCATCCGGGACCCGCGGGCATCGTATCGGACAGGAGTTTCCCCAATGCCGCGGCACGCCACACCCGGGCGCCTCGCCGCGTCCGCCATGACGTAGTTTGCATGGAAGCCGTTTCCGCCCCGGAGGTGCCTCGTGGAACAGCACTCGCGCACGGATGCCTATGCCGACCGTTACGCCGCCCGTGCCGCCGGCATGGTGCCGTCGGAGATCCGGGCCCTGTTCGCGATGGTCGCCCGCCCCGAGGTCGTCTCGCTCGCGGGCGGCGCGCCCTACGTCTCCGCGCTCCCCCTCGACGCCGTCGGCCAGATGATCGGCGAGCTCGTCGCCGGCCGGGGCGCCGAGGCCCTCCAGTACGGCTCCGCGCAGGGCGACGAGCAGCTCCGCGAGCACATCTGCGAGGTCATGTCGCTGGAGGGCGTCCAGGCGTCCGCGGACGACGTGGTCGTCACCGTCGGCGCCCAGCAGGCGCTCGACCTCATCACGAAGATCTTCGTCGACCCCGGCGACGTGGTCCTCGCGGAGGCCCCCTCCTACGTCGGCGCGCTCGGCACGTTCGCCGCCTACCAGGCCGACGTGGTCCACGTGCCGCTGGACGAGGGCGGCCTCATCCCGGCCGCGCTGCGCGAGACCCTCGCCCGCCTCCGCGCCCAGGGTCGGCGGGTCAAGTTCCTCTACACCGTCCCGACGTTCCAGAACCCCGCGGGCGTCACCCTCACCACGGCCCGCCGCGCCCAGATCCTGGAGATCTGCGCCGAGTACGACGTGCTGGTCGTCGAGGACAACCCGTACGGGCTCCTCGGCTTCGACGGCGAGCCCATGCGGGCCCTCCGCGCGGACGACGCCGAGCGCGTCATCTACCTCGGCTCGTTCTCCAAGACGATCGCCTCCGGGCTTCGCGTCGGCTGGGTGCTGGCCCCGCACGCGGTCCGGGCGAAGCTCGTGCTGGCCGCCGAGTCCGCGATCCTGTGCCCGTCGAACTTCTCCCAGCTCGCCGTCCGCGAGTACCTCGCGACCCAGCCGTGGCGGGAGCAGATCAAGGACTTCCGGGAGCTGTACCGGGCGCGCCGTGACGCGATGCTGGAGTCCCTTGACCAGCTCATGCCCGACGGTTGCACCTGGACCCGCCCCGCGGGCGGCTTCTTCGTCTGGCTCACCCTTCCCGAGGGCCTCGACGCCAAGGCGATGGCGCCCCGTGCGATCGCCGAGCGCGTCGCCTACGTCCCCGGCACCGGCTTCTACGCGGACGGTACCGGCCACCGGCACATGCGCCTGTCGTACTGCTTCCCCGAGCCGCACCGGATCCGCGAGGGTGTCCGCCGGCTGGCCGGGGTGGTGGAGCAGGAGATCCGCCTCCGGGAGACCTTCGGAGGAACCACCGGCGGCTCGTCCACGGGCGTCCAGACGCCGGGCCCGGACGTCGTCTGACTGTTTCACGTGAAACGAGGGGCATCTTGGAACTCGGGCATGTCGTCGTCCTCGCCGGAGGGCTCTCCTACGAGCGGGAGGTCTCGCTCCGCTCCGGCCGCCGCGTCGCCGACGCGCTGCGCGCACGCGACATCCCGGTCGAACTTCGCGACGCCGACGCGACACTCCTGGACTCCCTGACCGACGACCCGCCGGACGTCGTCTTCCCCGTCCTGCACGGCGCGGCGGGGGAGGACGGCTCGATCCGCGACGTCCTCGGACTCCTGGACGTCCCCTATGTCGGCGCCCGCCCGGACGCATGTCGCGTCGCATGGGACAAGCCGACCGCCAAGTCCGTCGTGCGACGCGCGGGCCTCCGGACGCCCGAGTCCGTCGCGCTGCCGAAGGAGGTCTTCCACGACCTCGGCGCGGCGTCCGTCCTGAACCAGATCGTCCGCAGCCTCGGCCTCCCCCTGTTCGTGAAGCCGACCCGCGGCGGCTCGGCCCTCGGCGCCTCCGTCGTCCACGAGGCGTCCGAACTGTCGGCCGCCATGGTCGGCTGCTTCGCCTACGGCGACGCCGCCCTCGTCGAGCGCTACATCGAGGGCACCGAGGTCGCGGTCAGCGTCATCGAGCGCGACGGCGTCCCGACCGCCCTCCCCGCCGTCGAGATCGTCGCCCCGGGCGGCCGCTACGACTACACGGCCCGCTACGACGCCGGCGACACCGAGTTCGTCACCCCGGCCCGCCTCACGCCGGACGCGACCGCCCGCGCCACCGCCGCCGCCGTGACCGCCCACCGCGCCCTGGGCCTTCGCGACCTCTCCCGAACCGACCTCATCGTCTCCGCCGACGGCGAGGTCCACTTCCTGGAGGTCAACGTCGCCCCCGGCATGACCGAGACCAGCCTCCTCCCCCGAGCCATCAGCGTGGCCGACCTGGACATGGGTGAAGTCTGCGAGTCCCTCCTCCAGGCCAACGTCCGCTAACGACACCCCCGCCGCCTCCAACCGACCCTGGCGCGCCTCCGCCCGTTTCACGTGAAACACCCCCGCCCCGACGCCGGTTCCAGAAGCACGCCCCGCCCAAGCCCCCGCCGACCAGCGTCCGCCGCAACCCCACCCGCGTGCCAGAACGCGGCCTGTACCGCAGCGCGCCATGCCAGAACGCGCCATGCCAGAGCGCACCGTGCCGCAGCGCATGCTCGTGCCGCAGCGCATGCTCGTGCCGCAGCGCATGCTCGTGCCGCAGCGCATGCTCGTGCCGCGGCGCGGCTCGTACCGCGGCGCGGCTCGTACCGCGGCGCGGCTCGTACCGCGGCGCGGCTCGTACCGCGGCGCGGCTCGTACCGCGGCGCGGCTCGTACCGCGGCGCAGCTCGTACCGCGGCGCAGCTCGTACCGCGGCGCAGCTCGTACCGCGGCGCAGCTCGTACCGCGGCGCAGCTCGTACCGCGGCGCGGCTCGTATCAAAGCGCGGGCCGTGCCGGAGCGCGGGCCGTGCCGGCATGCCGAGCCGGGCTGCATGGGGTCCAGCGCCTCGCCGACCGCCGTCCGCTCCCAGTCCATACCGAGACGTATTGCCTACCGGGGCATGCCCTCACCGGCTCTCTGGGCCCCTTGAAGCTGCCTCACTCCGGAGGTTGGGCGGCGAGGCGGGACTCATCCCCCGCAATCTTCTCTCCTCCCACGCTGGGAGACCCGTCTCAAGGCGAGCGCCGAACTTGACGACGGGTTGGCTCCTTGGAGGTGGATCAGAGCGGTTTCCTTGCCGCGGGTGTTATCCGGCCCAGGCGATGGTCGACGGAGGGGGGTGGCCACTTCCCCGCGAACCGCTCTTGTTTCACGTGAAACGAGCACTGCGTCACCCATCCGAACGGTCGCGAGACGACGGGGCTGCGTAGCTCCGTCGAGGGCAGGAGAGGGACGGGAAGGTGGAGCAGGCGGGGACAACCCAGCCGACCGCCACCGCCTGGGAGGCACCGCCGCTTCGGCCCAGCGTGAAAAGGGTCGTGAGGACGCCGAGAGGACCTGCTCGCGCGTCGTGACGTCCTCGGACCGAGCTGCCGCTCGGAATTAGTCGCCGGAGGACGACTGCCGGGGAGCTCGTATGTCACTCCGCGATCGTCGCCAAGGAGCCCCTCTCGGAGGTCGGGGCTTTCGCCTCTACGTCCGCGTCTCTTCGCCGAACGACCATGGGGCAAGGCTCGCCGACCCGGACGGGCGAGGTGGCAGGAGGGGGATTCCATGTTCGTCCGAAACCATGTGGTCAATCCCGTCATGGGATGGCTGCTGCGTTCGCCGCTGCACCGCGTGGTGAGCGGCCGCGTCGCCCTGATCACCGTCACCGGTCGCAGGACAGGCCGCGTGTACAGGTTCCCGGTCATGTACGCGCGAGCGGGGGACGGGATCTACGTGCTCGTCGGGCAGCACACCCGCAAGACCTGGTGGCGCAACGTACGCCGCCCGGCTCCTGTTCGCGTGCTCGTCGCCGGTCGCCGGCTGGACGGGACGGCCGAAGTGCTGGGTGGAGCGGAAGCGGAGGCCGCCAAGGAGGCGTATCTCGCCCGGTTTCCCAAAGCCGCAAGGGCGGTCGATCGGGACACTCCGGTAGTCCGGATCACGCCGCGTCCGGAGCCCTCGGCGGACGCACCTCCTCAGCATCGCGTCCTGGTGTCCCGGTATGGCGGGCCGGAAGTCCTGCGGCTCGTCGAGGAGCCCATTCCGGAGCCGGGCCCGGGTGAGGCGCGCGTGAAGATCTCCGCGGCGGGCGTGAGCTTCACCGATGTCCTCATCCGAGAGGGCGTCTACCCCGGCGGCCCCCGGCCTCCCTTCACCCCGGGATACGACGTCGTCGGGGTCGTGGACTCGGTCGGTCCCGGGACCACAGGGGCGGCACCGGGCGACCGGGTCAGCGCGCTCGTGGAGTACGGCGGATACGCCCAATACCTGTGCGTTCCGGTCACCCGCCTCCTGCCAGTGCCGGAGGGCGTGGACGCCGCCGAGGCCGTGTGCCTTCCGCTGACCTACGTCACCGCCTACCAACTGCTCCATCGGGCGGCCCACGTGCAGCAGGGGGAGCGGGTACTCGTGCATGGGGCAGCCGGAGCGGTGGGAAGCGCCGTGCTCCAACTGGGCCGGTTGGCCGGGCTGGAGATGTACGGAACGGCCACCGCCGAGCAGGCCGATCTCGTCACGAAGCTGGGTGCGACGCCGATCGACCATGTCTCCGAAGATGTCGTGGCGCGCGTTCGCAGGGAGACCGGCGACGGCGTGGACGTGGTCCTGGACGGAATCGGTGGTGCGGTCGCCCTGCGCTCGTACCGGGCGCTCCGTCCGGACGGGCGCCTGATCATGTTCGGGCACTACGCCACCCTGCGGGCGGGGCGCCGGAACCTGCCCCGGACCCTCGGCTTCTATACGGCAGGGACCGCGGTGCTGCTCGGTTCGGCGCTTCCCCGTGGCCGGCGGGTCGGCTTCTACAGGATCGCCGAACTCCGGGACCTCCACCCCGACTGGTATCGCGACGACCTGGCCCGGCTCTTCGATCTGCTGACCGAAGGCCGGATCGCGCCGACCGTGGCCGATCGGCTCCCGTTGAAGGACGCACGGAGTGCGCACGAGCGCATCGGTCGCGGCGAGGTAACAGGACGGCTGGTCCTCCTACCGTGAACCTCCGCCCCGTCCCCGTGGTCGTGCTGCGCAGTTTCGTGTCGGGTTCCCGACGTTCCCCAGAGGGTGAGGGGCGCCAGTGTACGACGCCGCGAACCCGCTCCACGAGGGCAGGGATGTTTCACGGGAAACATCGGGGGAGCGGGCGGGAAAGCGAAGCGCCCCGGAGCCGTGGGGTCCGGGGCGCGCAGCGGTGTGGGACGGGGTTCAGGAGTCGCCGACTCCTCCGTCCTCGGGAGCCATGGACTTGATGATGCGGTCGAGGTCCTCCAGCGTGGCGAACTCGACGACGATCTTGCCCTTGTTGCGGCCCATGTCGACGCGGACCTTCGTCTCGTACCGGTCGGAGAGACGGTCGGCAAGCTCCTTGAGGCCGGGCGCCACCGGCTTCTTGCGGCGGCCCGGTCGCGGCGCCTTCGGCTCGTCCTCCACCTCGCGGAGCGCGATCATCTCTTCCAGCGCGCGGACCGAGAGGCCCTCCTGGACGATCCGCTGCGCCAGGTGCTCCTGGGCCTCAACGCTGTCGAGGGAGAGCAGCGCGCGGGCGTGCCCGGCGGACAGCACTCCGGCGGCCACCCGGCGCTGGACGGCCGGCGGCAGGTTCAGCAGGCGGAGAGTGTTGGTGATGTGCGGACGCGACCGGCCGATCCGGGTGGCGAGTTGCTCGTGGGTGGCGCCGAAGTCCTGGAGCAGCTGCTGGTACGCGGCCGCCTCCTCCAGCGGGTTGAGCTGCTGCCGGTGAAGGTTCTCCATGAGCGCGTCACGGAGCAGGTCGTTGTCGCCGGTGTCGCGGACGATCGCCGGGATGACGTCCAGCCCGGCCATCTGGGACGCGCGCCAGCGGCGCTCGCCCATGATGAGCTCGTAGTCGTGCTCCTCCGAGGGGGACCTGCGCACGACGATCGGCTGGAGCAGCCCGACGATGCCGATCGACTCCGCGAGCTCCTCCAGGGCCTGCTCGTCGAAATGCTCGCGCGGCTGGCGCGGGTTGACCGTGATGGAGCGCACGGGCAGTTCCGCGAAATGGGCACCGGCCACCGGTTCGAGCGCCGCTGTGGGAGCGGCCGTTCCGTCCGAGACGGAGCCGCCGGGATATCCCGGCTCGCTCGCGCCGTTCGGCTCGCCCGACGTCGGCATGGGCGGGGCGGTGGGAATGAGGGCACCGAGGCCCCGGCCCAGACCGCGTCGCTGCTGGCTCACTGGACGGCTCCTCCGTGGGCCATTTCCGAGGCGGCCTCGCTGTAGGCGAGCGCGCCGCTCGATCCGGGGTCGTAGGTCATGACGGACTGCCCGTAGCTGGGCGCCTCGGACACCCGGACGCTGCGGGGGATCACCGTGTTGAGGACGACGTCGCCGAAGTGGCTCCGGACGTCCTCGGCGACCTGCGCGGCGAGGCGGGTCCGGGCGTCGTACATCGTCAGCAGGATGGTGGACACCCGCAGCTTCGGGTTGAGGTGCGCCTTCACGAGGTCGACGGTCCGGATGAGCTGGCCGAGGCCCTCCAGCGCGTAGTACTCGCACTGGATCGGGATGAGCAGCTCGTCCCCGCCGACGAGGGCGTTCACCGTGAGCAGGCCGAGCGACGGCGGGCAGTCGATCAGCACGTAGTCGAACTTCTCGATGTCGTAGGAGTCCAGCGCGCGCCGCAGTCGCGACTCGCGGGCCACCTTGGAGACCAGCTCGATCTCCGCGCCCGCGAGGTTGAGGGTCGCGGGCGCGCAGTAGAGGTTGGGGATCTCCGGTGCCGGGACGATGATGTCGGCCAGCGCCATGTCCTCGATCAGCACGTCGTAGATCGACGGGACCTCGGCGTGGTGCTCGACGCCGAGGGCGGTGGACGCGTTGCCCTGCGGGTCGAGGTCGACCACCAGCACCTGGGCGCCGTGCATCGCGAGGGAGGCGGCGATGTTCACCGAGCTGGTGGTCTTGCCGACGCCTCCCTTCTGGTTGGCGATGGTGATGACCCGGCACTTGTCCGGCCGCGGCCACTCCCGCTCTCTGCGGCTCGCCATCGTCTTGAGCGCGGTGCCGGTTGTTTCACGTGAAACCTTGGCGTCCCGCAGCGCCTCTCGCACGAGTTCTGACTCCCCCTGAGTTGGTCCGCCGCGCGGGCTCGGCGCCTGTGCGCCGGCGTTCGTCGGCACGTAGCCGACGTTCTCCGCGGTCCCGGACGTCGTGTTACCCCACATCGCGTGCCCTGAGGGCGCGGTTCCCGGCGACGATCCCGGGTCCTGCCGCGTCCCACCGGCGGCGGGCGCCTGGGCGCCCTCGTCCGCGCCGGGCGCGCCCGGGCCGGACGGCTGTTCGTCGGGGGATTCGTCGGCGCGGTCAGGCCTGCCCAGTCCTGGTCCCGTGCTCATGAAGACCTCTTCCTCGACCCTTTGGCGCGCCGGGGGGCGCGCTGCCGTCGCCCGACAACCTCTTCTCGGCCGGCGACCACACGGACGAGTGTTGTCGGCGGATCGACCATACCGCGCCCGACTTGCAGCAGTTCCGTCGAGCGCACCCCGAACCGCTTCAGCACCGGCTCCGCCTCCTCCAACTCGGCCGCGGCCCGCTCGCCCTTGAGCGCGAGGAGCTCGCCGCCCGGGCGCAGCAGCGGAAGCGCCCACCGGGCCAGGCGTTCGAGGGGCGCCACGGCGCGTGCCGTGGCGACGTCCACCGCGAACTCGTCGGTCACGTCCTCGGCCCGGGCCCGCCGGACCTCGACGTTCCGCAGGTCGAGCAGCTCGACGCACTCGTTCAGGAACGTCGTGCGCCGCAGCAGCGGTTCCAGCAGCGTGATCCGCAGATCGGGCCGGACGATGGCCAGCACGATGCCCGGCAGCCCCGCGCCCGAACCGATGTCGACGACCTCGGCGTTCTCCGGTATCGCCGCCGAGACCACCGCGCAGTTGATCAGATGCCGTTCCCAGAGCCGGTCGGCCTCGCGCGGACCGATGAGCCC
Organism: Spirillospora sp. NPDC049024; assembly: GCF_040649235.1. Lineage (NCBI taxonomy): Bacteria > Bacillati > Actinomycetota > Actinomycetes > Streptosporangiales > Thermomonosporaceae > Spirillospora > Spirillospora sp. NPDC049024. Next base: position 313,561 of record NZ_JBEZFD010000004.1, on the reverse strand, counting down.
GCGTTCGACCCCGGCCTTCGCGAGGAACGCCGCGTAGCGCTCCGCGACCGGCAGCGCGTCACCGAATACCTCACGTGCAATCCCCACCAGACGAATCGTTCCACAAAACCCGGTGCCGCCGTACACGCGAAACGTTCCCGTGGTGAACAGGGCGCTGTAGTGGGAGGACCCTTGCGTTATGGCAAGAACCACATGACCCGCCCGCATATTCGCCGAGCGTGGGGTAGAGCCTGCGGTGTCGCCCGTCCGTCCCCCGGAAGGAGCTCCGACACATGGGAATCGGAGTCAGTCTCGCATTCATCGCCCTTGGGGCGATTCTGGCGTTCGCCATCCGCGTTGACCTCAGCGGCCTCGACATCCACATGGTCGGATGGATCCTGATCCTGGTCGGACTGATCAGCATGGGATTCACGCTCAAGTACACCCGGCCGCGCCGCGCGGCCGGACGTGTGGCCGGGGCAGATCCCGCGTACGGGGACGAGCCCGGCACGGTGGTCCGCGAGGAGCACATCATCGAGGACCCGCCGCCGCCCGGCGGCCGCCCGGCCGAGCAGATCGACCGCGTTGTCGAGCACCCCGCCGACACGGGGGTCGCGCACGGTCATCCGCAGGACCCGGCGTACGCGCAGGATCCCGCGAACGCGCAGGACCCGGCGGTGCAGAACACCACGTCCGTCGGTGCCGGTGAGGTCCCGCGCCGCCGTTGGCGCCGGAGCGTCCGGCGGTAGTACCGAGAGCCTGCTCGGTGTGCCAGGGCGGCGGTGCACACCGAGCTCCCCAGGGCCCCGCGTCGGCCAGGGCGCGGGGCCCTCTCATGCCCTGAACCGCCGACCATCCCGCGCCCACCCTGCCGAGGGGTGACGCGGAGCGCCTGGAACGCCCCGGATCGCGGGCATCGCCCTCTTTCAGATCGGGCTTCCGCTCCGAACGTCCTCTCCGCTCAGCACCGGCTCCCGGTCGGGCGCCGGTTTCTCAGGCGGGGGCGTCCGGAAAGGCGACGGCCCCGACCGGAGATCCGGTCGGGGCCGTGTGATGCCCGGGTGGTCAGGCGGGGAAGACGACCACGTAGCGGTCGGGCTCCTCGCCCTCGGACTCGCTGCGCAGGCCCGCCGCGGCGACCGCGTCGTGGACGATCTTGCGCTCGAACGGGGTCATCGGGGCGAGCGGCTTCGGCTCGCCGGACTGCTTGACCTCGTCCGCGACGTCCGTTCCGAGCTTGGTGAGCTCGGCGCGGCGCCGCTCGCGGTACCCGCCGATGTCCAGCATGAGGCGGGTGCGGTTGCCGGTCTGGCGGTGGACGGCGAGCCGGGTGAGCTCCTGGAGCGCCTCCAGCACCTCGCCGCGCTTGCCGACCAGCTCGTCCAGGGAACCGCCGACGACGGCGACGATGGCGCGCTCGCCCTCGACGTCCATGTCGATGTCGCCGTCGTAGTCACCGATGTCCAGCAGGCCCTCGATGTAGTCGGCGGCGATCTCGCCTTCCTGTTCGAGCGCCTGGACGTCGACCTCGGTGGTGTCGGTCTGGCTCAACGGGGTCTCCTTCTCCGGCACGTGCTCGGGGTCCAAACTAGCGCTTCTGGGTGCCGCTGCGCTTGCTGCGCGACTTGCGGGTCGGCTGGTTGCGCACGACCTTCGGCTTGTCCTCGGGCTCGGGGGCCGGCTCCGGCTCCTTCTTCAGCTTCGCCTTGATGCCGGACGCCGCGGCCTGGCCGTTCTTGGACGCACCCGCCTTGGAGCCGGAGGGCTTCGAACCGGCGGCCTTGGGGCCGGTCTTCGTCCCCGCCGTGGCCGCCGCGGCCGCGGCGTCCGTCCCGGGCGGTGGGTACCGCTTGTAGATGTAGTGCTGCTGGGCCAGGGTCCAGCTGTTGGACGTCACCCAGTACATGAGGACGCCCAGCGGGAAGCCGAGGCCGAAGAGGCCGAACAGCGGCGCCAGGAAGACCATCATCTTCTGCGCCTGCATCATCGGGTTGGCCTCGTCCGCCACCGGCTGCCGCTTCATGCTGGCCCGGACGGTGAAGAAGGTCGTGACGGAGCTGATCACCACGGCGATGCCGGTGACGACGATCGCCGTCCAGCTCTTGGGGTCGGTGCCCCAGGCGTTCAGGAACGTGTCCGGGATGTGGGCGCCGAAGATGTTCGCGTTCTGCGCGCTCGCCACCAGGTCGGACGAGACGGCGAAGACGCTCTGCCCCGGCTTGGCGTCCGAGATCCGCTTCAGCGTCTGGAACAGCCCGATGAAGATGGGCATCTGCACCAGGAGCGGCAGGCAGCCCGAAAGCGGGTTGGCGCCGTTCTCCTGGTAGAGCTTCATGACCTCCTGGTTCAGGCGCTGCTTGTCGTTCTTGTACTTCTTGCGCAGCGCCTGAACCTTCGGGTTCAGCTCTTGCATCTTGCGCGAAGCGTGGATCTGCTTCACGAAGAGGGGGACGAGGAGCAGCCGCAGGAGGACGGTGAGGAGGATGATCGAACCGCCCCACGCCCATCCGCTGTCCTTGGGGACGACCGTACTGAGCCCCGTGTGGATCCACACGATGAGCTGAGAGACGATCTCGTACAACCAATCAAGCACCGGGCAGCTCCTTGTGCTCTGCTAGGGCGGGGCCGCTCTCCTCGCGGCCGGAGTTCGAGGAAGCCGCCGCGCGCTCTCCGGGCGTCTTCTTCGGCGGTACCGGGTCGTAACCGCCTGGGTGGAACGGATGGCACCGCGCGATCCGGCGGGCCGTCAGCCACGTGCCGCGCAACGCCCCGTGCACCTGGAGGGCCTCCAGGCCGTACGCGCTGCAGCTGGGGTGGAAGCGGCACTGCTGCCCGAGCAGGGGACTCAAGAAGCGGCGGTAGGCGCGGACGAGAAGGATCAGCACGGCCGCGACGGGACCCGGGTGGCCCGTCGGATGCTGCGCGGGGACTGCAGTCCCCTGCGGACTTCTCATCTTCGCCCCTTGGACGCGGGCCGCAGCAGCCGGTCGAGCGCCGACTCCAGATCCGCGGCCAGTTCGTCTGGTCGCGCCGCTCCCGCGCGGGGGTTGGCGCGCACTACGAGCAGGCTACCCGCTGGGAGGCGGTCGAGGTGCGGGCGCATCAGGTGGCGGAGCCGGCGCCGCGTCGCGTTGCGGACGACGGCGTTGCCGACGGTGCGGGCCACGATGAACCCGACCAGCGGCTGCGCCGCCGCGTGCGGGGCCTCGTCCGGGCGTAGCAGGTGAACCACGACAGTTGGCCGTCCGGCGCGGCGACCGCGCCGGACGGCCAACGAGAAGTCGTCCCGCCGCCGCATCCGGTTTCCGGACGGCAGCACTGTGAGGGGTGGCTCAGACCGCGATGCGGGCGCGGCCCTTGCCACGCCGGCTCGACAGGATCGCGCGGCCGGCGCGCGTGCGCATGCGCAGCCGGAAGCCGTGCTTCTTGTGGCGGCGACGGTTGTTCGGCTGGAAGGTACGCTTGCTCACTTTGAGGCTCCAGTGCTGCGGTCGGTTCGTCTTGAGGACTTGAAGCTTCGAAGGCTCGCATCGAGGGCCGCGTACGGTCCCCCGCAGCGGGGGCCCACCCGAGCGTTCCTGAGGGGCTGCCGGCGGGCACGCGGCATCTCCGTCGATGCGACTCGACCTCAGAACGTTACGGGGTATCCGGGGGGCCGGTCAAACGGAGGCCGCCGCCGGTGGACGCCGCGGAGCCGGCGCCGCAGGACGGGCGGGATCGGTGGTGACCGTGTTGCGACCGTGCCCGGCAGGGGTTAAGGTCGTCCCGGCGAGCCGACACTTCTTCGACGAATCCGATGTCGGCGATCAGCCCTCAAGCCCCCGTTCGAGCACCACCCCTTACCGGCCCTCACCAAGGCCGGTCCCTTGTCGACCGCGTACCCCTGAACCCGCCTCACGGGTTTTACACAGGGTCCTCCATGCCTATGCACAGCATGTGGACAACTCTGTGGACAACTCGTGAGAGAGTAAGTCTCCCGCGTCGCGGCAGTGCCCTGCGAGGCGTGCGGCATCCCGCGGGACGGCCGAGCAGTCAGGTACTCCGTTCGGCGGAGTTGTGGGGAGGGGACCTTGCGCATGGACGGTCAGGATCTCGGATCGGTCTGGGCCCGCACCCTCACCGCGCTCTCCGAGAGCGATCTGTCGCCGAGCTACCGCGCATGGCTGCCCATGGTCCGCCCGCTTGCGCTCGTGGAGGGGACGGCGTTGCTCGCCGCGCCCAACGAGTTCGCCAAGGACGCCCTGGAGACGCGCCTCCGCAACCTCATCACGCAGGCCCTTTCCCATGAGCTGGGCAGGGAGATCCGCGTCGCGGTGACCGTCCAACCGGAGCCGCCGGGCGGTACCCGTCCCGGTGCGGGCGAGCCCCTTTCCGCGCCGCTTCCGGGGCCGGGCGCCGGGCTCGGCATTCACGACTCCACACCTTCTTATGGGGAGCCCTACGGGGAGCGGGGGCACGACGAGCGCGACCGGGACCGGGACCGTCCTTATACCGATCAGCCCTACGGCGAGCAGCCGTACGGAGACCAGTCGTACGGGGACCAGTCGTACGGGGACCAGTCGTACGGGGACCAGTCGTACGGGGACCAGTCGTCCTACCCGGAACGGCCCGACCGCCCTTATCCGGAGCAGCCGTACGGAGATCAGGGATACCGGCCGCAGTCGGGAGTTGCCCACAACCCCGGTTCGCCCGGAGGTTATCCACAGGCTCAGGACGACGACCGTGGAACGTATCCCCCGGCGCCCCGCCCGCCCGCTTACGGGGCGGGCCCCGGCGGCCGCGGCCCGGCGCCGTACGAAGGGCGCGGCTACCCGAGCTACGGGGGGCAGGAAGGCTTCGGCGGCGAGCCTCCAGGGCGGCCGCCGCACTCCCACCTGAACGACCGCACGCTCGGCCCCCTGCGTCCCGGAGGTCGCCCAGAGCAGCAGGGCCGCGAACCCCAGCGCCCTGGGAAAGAGGCTCCGCTCGGGCACTCGGACGACACCTTCCAGAGCGGCGAGCAGCCCTATCCCGGGAGCGAGCAGTCCTACACGAGCGGTGGCGGCGAGCAGCCCTACCGGAATGAAGGCGTCTTCAGGGACGAGGAGGGCTCCGACTCCAGGGTCCCTGGCTCGGATCCCCGCGGTCCTACGTCCGACCCACGCGCGCCCGCACCGGCACAGCAGTCCGGTGCGTCCGAGCATGCGCGGCTGAACCCGAAGTACACGTTCGAGACGTTCGTCATCGGCTCGTCGAACAGGTTCGCGCACGCCGCCGCGGTCGCTGTCGCGGAGCAGCCGGCCAAGGCGTACAACCCGCTGTTCGTCTACGGCGACTCGGGCTTGGGCAAGACGCACCTGCTGCACGCCATCGGCCACTACGCGCAGAGCCTCTTCAACGGGGCCCGCGTCCGCTACGTGAGCTCCGAGGAGTTCACGAACGACTTCATCAACTCGATCCGCGACGGCAAGGCCGACGGGTTCCGCCGCCGCTACCGGGATGTGGACATCCTCCTCGTCGACGACATCCAGTTCCTTGAAGGCAAGGAGCAGACGCAGGAGGAGTTCTTCCACACGTTCAACACGCTGCACAACGCCAGCAAGCAGATCGTGATCTCCAGCGACCGGCCGCCCAAGGAGCTCGTCACGCTGGAGGACCGGCTCCGCAACCGGTTCGAGTGGGGCCTGACGACCGACGTCCAGCCGCCCGAGCTGGAGACCCGGATCGCGATCCTGCAGAAGAAGGCGCGCCAGGAGGGCCTCGCCGCGCCGCCCGACGTGCTGGAGTTCATCGCCTCGCAGATCGCGACGAACATCCGCGAGCTGGAGGGCGCGCTGATCCGCGTCACGGCGTTCGCGAGCCTGAACCGGCAGTCGGTCGACATGAAGCTCGCCGAGATCGTGCTGAAGGACCTCATCCCGAACGACTCCGGCCCCGAGATCACCGCCGCGATGATCATGGCGCAGACGGTCGAGTACTTCGGGACGACGATCGAGGACCTGTGCGGCCCCTCCCGCTCGCGGATGCTCGTCACCGCCCGGCAGATCGCGATGTACCTGTGCCGGGAGCTGACGGACCTGTCCCTTCCCAAGATCGGCCAGCAGTTCGGGGGGCGCGACCACACCACGGTCATGCACGCCGAACGCAAGATCCGCTCGCTGATGGCCGAGCGCCGGGCGATCTACAACCAGGTCACCGAGCTGACGGGCCGCATCAAGCACCAGGCCCGCAAGCGCTGAGCCCCCTCCTTCGTACACACTGTGGACAGACCGGCGCGAGGCCTGTGGACGGGTCCCCGCCGCGCCGTCCACACCCTGTTCAAGGCAAAGAACCGACAAAAGGCGCGCGTCCTCCGAGAATCGGCCGCGCTCCTCACAACTTGTGGAAAACTCTGGGGATTTTCGCGGATAACCCTGTGAGCAACCGTTGGAGAAGCTGAGGATGAACAGTGGACGGGTGTGGACCGGCTGTGCACCGCCGCCCGGCCTTCTGGGGAAAACCGGTGGACGGGCTGGGGACGGCTTGGGGACCGACCCGGCGGCCGGTCGTCCCGTCGTCCCCAGTTCAGGCGAACGGGCGGCGAACCCGCGGATGACCCGTGGAGAACTCGTGGATAACCGGGGGATGACATGAGGACGACGTGTGGGGACGAAATCGCCGTCCCCAGGCGCCGTCGCGCCGTCCACGCCCCGTGCACAGCGCCGGTGGACAGAGAAACGCACTCTCACCTGCGAGGACGGCTGTTGTCCACACTATCCACGGCCCCTATTACTGGTACTGCTCTACTTCTCTATCCAAGAAAAGATCCATCTCAAGTCAGGGCCTGGGGACAACGCGCTGCGAGCGCCCCGGCCCGGACGAGATCAGCTCACCCTTGTCCGACACCTGCAGGAGGCGGGTCCCTTTGAAGTTCCGCATCGACAGAGACGCCCTGGCCGACGCCGTCGCCTGGACCGCGCGCACGCTCCCCGTCCGTCCCCCGGTGCCGGTCCTCGCGGGCATGCACATCGTGGCCGGGGGTGAGGACAACGGCGACCGCCTGAAGCTGTCCGCGTTCGACTACGAGGTCTCGGCGCAGGTGTCCACGGACATCGACGTCGAGGAGGCCGGGACGGCGCTGGTGTCCGGGCGGCTCCTCGCCGAGATCTCGCGCAGCCTTCCTCCCCACCCTGTGGAGGTGACGACGGACGGCGCGAAGGTGATGCTCCGCTGCGGCAGCGCGAAGTTCACACTCCTCACCATGCCTGTGGAGGACTACCCGACGCTGCCGGAGATGCCGCCCGCCGCGGGATCGGTGGGCAGCGACGAGTTCGCCGCCGCCGTCTCCCAGGTCGCGATCGCCGCGGGCAAGGACGACACGATCCCCATGCTGACCGGCGTCCGGGTGGAGATCGAGGGTGAGACCGTCACGCTGGCGTCCACGGACCGCTACCGCCTCGCTGTCCGCGAGCTGCACTGGAAGCCCGAGCGCCCCGACTTCTCCGCCGTCGCGCTCGTCCCGGCCCGCACGCTGGCCGACACCGCCAAGTCGCTGACGGCGGGCGCGGAGGTGTCGATCGCGCTCGGCGGGACCGGCGGCACCGGCGAAGGCATGATCGGTTTCGAGGGCGGCGGCCGCCGCACCACGTCCCGGCTGCTGGACGGCGACTTCGTCAAGTACCGCTCGCTGCTGCCGAGCGAGTACGCGGGCCTCGCCGAGGTCCAGACCGCCGCGTTCATCGAGGCCGTCAAGCGCGTCTCCCTGGTGGCTGAGCGCAACACCCCCGTCCGGCTCTCGTTCAGCCAGGGCGAGGTCGTCCTGGAGGCCGGGACCGGGGACGAGGCTCAGGCCGTGGAGGCCCTGGAGGCGTCCCTGGAGGGCGAGGACATCGACATCGCCTTCAACCCCGCGTTCCTCCTCGACGGGCTCTCCGCGATCGGCTCGGACGTGGCCAGGCTGTCCTTCACCACCCCGACCAAGCCGGCCGTCCTCACCGGGAAGCCGCCGCAGGACGGGGAGAACCCGAACTACCGTTACCTGATCATGCCGGTCCGTTTGTCTGGATAAGACCTCCGCTCCGGGGCATGGCATCCGGGATGTCCCGCGGGGGAGCCGCGCCCCCGCGGGAAGGCAGAGCAGGCACGCACAGGGGAGAGTGAGCGTTTCATGGAGCTTGGGATCATCGGCCTGGGCAAGATGGGCGGCAACATGGCCGAGCGGCTGCGCCGCGGCGGCCACACCGTCGTCGGCTACGACCGCGACCCGGAGGTCAGCGACGTCGGCTCGGTCGAGGAACTGGTCGAGCGCCTGTCCCCGCCGCGCGCCGTGTGGGTGATGGTGCCCGCGGGCAAGCCGACGGCGGAGACCGTCCACAAGCTGGGGGAGGTCCTGGAGCAGGGCGACCTCGTCGTGGACGGCGGGAATTCACACTATGTGGACGACCGGAAGCACGGCGAGGAGCTGGCCGCCAAGGGCATCGGGTTCGTCGACTGCGGTGTGAGCGGCGGCGTGTGGGGCCTGGAGAACGGCTACGCGCTCATGGTCGGCGGCGACGAGGAGCACGTGAAGCGGCTGATGCCGATCTTCGAGACGCTCAAGCCGGAGGGCGAGTTCGGCTTCGTCCACTCCGGCAAGATCGGCGCCGGCCACTTCGTGAAGATGGTCCACAACGGCATCGAGTACGCGATGATGCAGGCCTTCGGCGAGGGCTACGAGCTGATCGAGGCCAGCGACATCGTCACCAACGTCCCGGAGACGTTCCTGAGCTGGCAGGAGGGCACGGTCATCCGCTCCTGGCTGCTCGACCTGCTGAACCGCGCGCTCGCCGACGACCCCGAGCTGGACGACCTGCGCGGCTACGCCAACGACTCCGGCGAGGGCCGCTGGACCGTCCAGGCCGCCGTCGACCACGCCGTCCCGCTGCCCGCGATCACGGCGTCCCTGTTCGCCCGCTTCGCCTCCCGCCAGGACGACTCCCCCGCGATGCGCGTCGTCGCAGCCCTCCGCAACCAGTTCGGCGGCCACGCCGTCGAAACGGCCAAGGGCGCCGACTCCCCCGGCGCCGACGTCAACCCCCCCTCGGTCTGACCCCCAGTTATCCACAGTTGTGGGTTCCGGCCCCGGCTCTCGGCGGTGTGCTCCAGGCTGGGAGTGGGGTCGGCCCCCCTGGGCGGGCGGGGTGTGCACAGGCTGGGGGCGTGTGCACGAACTGGAGGCGGGGAGGCGCGCCGGGGGTGTGGGGGAGGCTCTACGCTCGTGTGTTGTGCACGTCGCCCACCTTTCGTTGCAGGACTTCCGCTCGTACCCGGCCGCCGAGGTCGCGTTGGAGCCGGGAGTCACCGCGTTCGTGGGGCCTAACGGGCAGGGCAAGACGAACCTGGTCGAGGCCATCGGGTACGTCGCCTCGCACGGCAGCCACAGGGCCGCGACGGACGCGCCGCTCGTCCGGCACGGGGCGCCGCGGGCGATCCTCCGGGCCGGGGTGGTGAAGGACGACCGCAAGGCGCTGATCGAGCTGGAGATCAACCCGGGGAAGGCGAACCGGGCGCGGCTCAACCGGGCCCCCGTCCCCAGGCCGCGCGAGATCCTGGGGATGCTGCGGACGGTGCTGTTCGCCCCGGAGGACCTCTCGCTCGTGAAGGGCGACCCGGGGGAGCGGCGCCGGTTCATGGACGAGTTGCTGACCGCGCGGGCCCCGCGGTTCGCGGGCGTGCGGTCCGACTACGACCGCGTCCTCAAGCAGCGCAACGCCCTGTTGAAATCGGCGGCCGCGCATAGGCGCTCCCCCGGTCCGGAGGTGCTCGCCACCCTGGACGTGTGGGATTCGCACCTGGCGCGCACGGGGGCGGAGCTCCTGGCGGGGAGGCTTGACCTCGTCGAAGCGCTGCGGCCGCTCGCGGCACGGGCCTATGCGGCGCTCGCTCCGCACAGCGGTGCGGCCGATCTGATCTACAAGAGCTCCCTGGGAGACGCGGAGTTGTCCACAGACCGTGGACAACTGGCCGAGCAGATCCTCAAGGCGGTGGCCGAGTCGCGCAAACTGGAGCTGGAGCGCGGCGTGAGCCTCGTCGGCCCGCACCGCGACGAGCTGGTCCTGCGCCTTGGGGAGCTCCCGGCGCGCGGCTACGCCAGCCACGGCGAGTCGTGGTCGTTCGCGCTCGGGCTGCGGCTGGCCGCGTTCGACCTGCTCCGCGCGGACGGCGACGACCCCGTCCTCATCCTGGACGACGTGTTCGCCGAGCTGGACACGGGGCGGCGCAGCCGGCTGGCCGAGATGGTCGCGCCGGCCGAGCAGGTCCTGATCACGGCGGCGGTCTCCGCCGACGTTCCCGCCGAACTGACGGGCGGCTCGTATACCGTCTCCGACGGCGAGGTCGTGCGTGACTCCAAGGGGGCGAGCGCGTGAGTGATCCACAGGATGTGCACAAGTCCGACGAAGCCGGGGCGCCTCCCGCCAAGTCGGGGATCGAGCTGGCCCGCGAGGCGCTGGCCCAGGCGAAGGCGGACGCCCTCAAGCGCGGCACCCTTCCCGGGCAGGGGGGCAAGCGCAAGGGCACCGGCCGGGTCGGGCGCGTGCGGGAGCCCGGGCGGGGCGGCGACCCCAAGCTGTTCGGGGCGGCGATCCGGGAGCTGCTGGCGACCCGCGGCTGGGAGCAGCGCGCGGCGGTCGGCGGCGTGTTCGGCAACTGGGCCGGGATCGTCGGCGCCGAACTGGCCGAGCACACCCGGCCGGACCACTTCGAGGACGGCGAGCTCACCGTCGCCGCCGACTCGACGACCTGGGCCACGCAGCTCCGCCTGCTGTCGTCCACGCTGGTGCGGCGGCTGAACGAGGAACTCGGGCACGGGACCGTCCGCCGGGTCAAGGTGGTGGGGCCCTCGTCCGGGCCGCGCCGGACGGGCGCGTGGCGGGCGCGCTGAGCCCGTGACCCGGGACCTCACCGAGTGTCAGTGGCGAGTGGGAACATCTGTTCGGTGAGAGGACGTTCAGTTCAGCGGCGAGCGCCACGTAGGCCAGATAACCCCCCTGACCCAATGGGGGGATGTGTCTCCGGGGCCGCTCGGCCGCCACACGCGCACACAGCGCTCGCGAGTGCCACTTTTCACCGCGTCACCCGGTAGAATGAATGCGGGTTCAGGATGCTGCGCCGCCATGGGGTGCCCGGGGCTCTGACCAACGCGAACAGAGCACGACCGGGTGCCCTCGTGTGTGTTACGGGGCACACCGCGCCTCCCTCGGGCGCGGAGCGGCAGACATCCCCGGCAGGAGGATCTCCTTTGGCGTACGACGCTAGTTCGATCACTGTCCTTGAAGGGCTTGAGGCGGTTCGCAAGCGCCCGGGCATGTACATCGGCTCGACCGGTGAGCGCGGCCTGCACCACCTCGTCTACGAGATCGTGGACAACGCCGTCGACGAGGCCTTGGCCGGCTATGCCGACGACATCGTGGTCACGCTCATGGCCGACGGCGGCGTCAGCGTCCTCGACAACGGCCGCGGCATCCCGGTCGGCATGCACCCTGTGGAGAAGCGCCCCGCCATCGAGCTGGTGCTGACCACGCTGCACGCGGGCGGCAAGTTCGACGGCAAGTCCTACGCCGTCTCGGGCGGCCTGCACGGTGTCGGCTCGGCCGTGGTGAACGCGCTGTCCACCCGGATGGAGGCGGAGGTCCGCACCGACGGCCACGTGTGGCGCCAGTCCTACACGTGGCAGGGGCCCGAGATCGAGCTCCAGAAGGGCGAGGAGACCGACGAGACCGGGACCCTCATCACGTTCTGGCCCGACCCGGAGATCTTCGAGACCACCGAGTGGAACTTCGAGACCCTCTCCCGCCGCATGCAGGAGATGGCGTTCCTCAACCGCGGCCTGTCCATCACGCTGCGGGACGAGCGCCCCGACCACGTCAACGGTGAGCCGCACGTCGTCCGGTACCACTACGAGGGCGGCATCGAGGACTTCGTCCGCTACATCAACGCGCGCAAGGACGCCGCGCACGAGTCGGTCGTCTACTTCAGCGATGACACCACCGGCATGTCGGTCGAGATCGCCATGCAGTGGAACTCGTCCTACTCCGAGTCGGTGCACACCTTCGCCAACACGATCAACACGGCGGAGGGCGGCACCCACGAGGAGGGCTTCCGCGCGGCGCTCACCACGATCGTCAACCGGTACGCCCGCGACAAGGGCCTGCTCCGCGACAAGGACGACAACCTGACCGGCGAGGACGTCCGCGAGGGCCTCACCGCGATCATCTCGATCAAGCTGGCCGACCCCCAGTTCGAGGGGCAGACCAAGACCAAGCTCGGCAACACCGAGGCCAAGTCGTTCGTGCAGCGGGCCTGCAACGTCTACCTGCGCGACTGGTTCGAGGAGAACCCGGGCGAGGCCAAGGAGATCATCAACAAGGCCTCGCAGGCGGCGCGCGCGCGGGTCGCGGCGCGGCAGGCGCGCGACCTGACCCGGCGCAAGAGCCTGCTGGAGTCGACGTCCCTGCCCGGCAAGCTGTCGGACTGCCAGTCCACCGACCCGGCCAAGTCCGAGCTCTACATCGTCGAGGGCGACTCGGCGGGCGGCTCGGCCAAGGGCGGCCGCAACCCGCACTTCCAGGCCATCCTCCCGATCCGCGGCAAGATCCTCAACGTGGAGAAGGCCAGGATCGACAAGATCCTGAAGAACAACGAGGTGCAGGCGATCATCACCGCCCTCGGCACCGGGGTGCACGACGAGTTCGACATCACCAAGCTGCGCTACCACAAGGTCATCCTGATGTCGGACGCCGACGTGGACGGCCACCACATCAACACGCTGCTGATGACGCTGCTGTTCCGGTTCATGAAGCCGCTGATCGAGGCCGGCCACGTGTACCTGTCGCAGCCGCCGCTCTACAAGATCAAGTGGGACGCGCGGGGCAACGAGGCCGACTACGCCTTCTCCGACTCCGAGCGCGACGCGATCATCGAGGCCGGGATCGCCGCGGGCAAGCGCGACCCCCGCCCGCGCGACCAGGTGCAGCGGTTCAAGGGCCTCGGCGAGATGAACGCCAACGAGCTGTGGGACACCACCATGGACCCCGACAACCGGGTCCTCCTGCAGGTGCAGCTGGACGACGCCGCCCAGGCCGACGAGCTGTTCAGCGTGCTCATGGGCGAGGAGGTCGAGCCCCGCCGGGAGTTCATCCAGCGCAACGCCAAGGACGTGCGCTTCCTCGACATCTGAGGTACGCGCCAAGGCCGGCGGCCCGGCCTGACTCCCAGAGGCGGACGTACTTCCTTCCCACCGAGCAGAAGAGGTCTTGAGAGTGACGGACGTGACCACAGAGGGCGGACACCCGGGCGAGCGGATCGAACCGGTCGACATCCAGGTCGAGATGCAGAAGAGCTATCTCGACTACGCGATGTCGGTCATCGTCGCGCGCGCGCTGCCCGAGGTGCGCGACGGCCTCAAACCCGTCCACCGCCGCGTCCTGTACGCGATGTACGACGGCGGCTACCGGCCCGACCGCGGCTACTTCAAGTGCGCCCGCGTCGTCGGCGACGTCATGGGGAACTACCACCCGCACGGCGACTCGGCCATCTACGACGCGCTCGTCCGGCTCGCCCAGCCGTGGTCGATGCGGTACCCGCTGGTCGACGGCAACGGCAACTTCGGCTCGCGCGGCAACGACCCCGCCGCGGCCATGCGGTACACCGAGTGCCGCATGGCGCCCCTGGCGATGGAGCTCCTGCGCGACATCGACAAGGAGACCGTCGACTTCTCCCCGAACTACGACGGCCGCTCGCAGGAGCCCGACGTCCTGCCGTCGCGGTACCCGAACCTGCTGGTCAACGGGTCCGCCGGCATCGCGGTCGGGATGGCGACGAACATCCCGCCGCACAACCTGCGCGAGGTCGCCGACGGCGTCCGCTGGTACCTGGACAACTACGGCGCGTCCGACGAGGAACTGCTCGAGGCGCTGATCGAGCGGGTCAAGGGCCCCGACTTCCCGACCGCCGGGCTCATCGTCGGCCGCAAGGGCATCGAGGACGCCTACCGCACCGGCCGCGGCTCCATCACCATGCGGGCCGTCGTCGAGGTCGAGGAGATCCAGGGCCGCACCTGCCTCGTCGTCACCGAGCTCCCCTACCAGGTCAACCCGGACAACCTCGCCCTCAAGATCGCCGACGGGGTGAAGGACGGCAAGCTCGACGGCATCGCCGACGTCCGCGACGAGACCTCCGGCCGGACCGGGCAGCGCCTGGTGATCGTCCTCAAGCGGGACGCCGTGGCCAAGGTCGTCCTGAACAACCTGTACAAGCACACGCAGCTGCAGGAGACGTTCGGCGCGAACATGCTCGCGCTGGTGGACGGCGTGCCGCGCACCCTGCGCATCGACCAGTTCGTCCGGCACTGGGTCGCGCACCAGATCGACGTCATCGTCCGCCGCACCCGGTTCCTGCTCCGCAAGGCCGAGGAGCGCGCCCACATCCTGCGCGCCCTGCTCAAGGCCCTCGACCGCATCGACGAGGTCATCGCCCTGATCCGGCGCTCGCCGTCCGCCTCGGAGGCGCAGCAGGGCCTGATGAACCTGCTGGAGATCGACGAGATCCAGGCGCAGGCCATCCTGGACATGCAGCTGCGCAAGCTCGCCGCCCTGGAGCGCCAGCAGATCACCGACGAGTACGACAAGCTCATGGCGGAGATCGCCGACTACAACGAGATCCTCGCCTCCCCCGAGCGGCAGCGCCAGATCGTCGCCGACGAGCTCGCCCCGATCGTCGAGAAGTTCGGCGACGAGCGGCGCACCCAGATCATCCCGTTCGACGGGGACGTGTCGTACGAGGACCTCATCGCCGAAGAGGACGTCGTCGTCACCATCACCCGCGGCGGCTACGCCAAGCGCACCCGCACCGACCTCTACCGCGCGCAGCGGCGCGGCGGCAAGGGCGTCCGCGGCGCGCAACTGAAGCAGGACGACATCGTCGACCAGTTCTTCGTCACCACGACGCACCACTGGATCCTGTTCTTCACCAACAAGGGCCGCGTCTACCGGGCCAAGGCCTACGAGCTGCCCGACTCCGGCCGCGACTCGCGCGGCCAGCACGTCGCGAACCTGCTCGCCTTCCAGCCCGACGAGCACATCGCCCAGGTGATGGACCTGCGCGACTACGACGTCGCCCCCTACCTCGTGCTCGGCACGAAGAAGGGCCGCGTCAAGAAGACCGCGCTGCGCGACTTCGACTCGCCCCGCACCGGCGGCATCATCGCCATCAACCTCGTCGACGACGACGAGGTGATCGCGGCGCGGCTCGTGTCGTCCGACGACAACCTGCTGATGGTCTCCACCGGCGCCCAGGCGATCCGGTTCCGCGCCGACGACGAGTCGCTGCGGCCCATGGGGCGCGCCACCTCCGGCGTCATCGGCATGCGTTTCGAGGAGGACCAGGAGGTCCTCAACATGCTCGTCGTGCAGGACACCTCGCAGGACGTCCTGGTGGCCACCCGTGGCGGCTACGCCAAGCGCACTCCGGTGGACCAATACCCGCTCCAGGGACGTGGGGGTAAGGGCGTTCTCACCGCTAAGATCGTGGAATCTCGCGGAATGTTGGTAGGGGCCCTGATGGTCGGCCCGGACGACGAGGTGTTCGCGATGACGTCGAACGGCGGCGTCATCCGTACCACCGCCGCCGAGATCAAGCAGTCCGGCAGGCAGACCATGGGCGTCCGCCTGATGAACCTCGCCGACGGGGACAGCGTGGTGGCCATCGCGAGGAACGTAGAGTCCATGGAGGACTCTGACGAAGCCGAAGGGGGCGACGGTGAGTGACGTATCCTGCATCGTCACCGAGCCGCTAGGCCAGGAGGACACGTGAGCACCGAGCCCGGCCAGGACAACGACGGGTCCGGCACCGCCGGCGCCGGCGAGGGCGACGACCGGAAACCCGGCGCCAAGTCCGGCCCCGCCAAGCCCACCGGCAAGTCCGGTGCGAAGCCGGGCAAGACGGTGTCGGCCGCGGCCGCCAAGTCCGGGCGCGACGAGACCACCGTCGACATCGACACCGGCGCGACGGACCCCACCGGCAAGGGCGCGGACGAGACGCGGTCCGACCTCGCCCAGATCGACGACGCACCCGCCAAGGCGGCCGGCGCGCCCGAGATCGCCCCGGTGAAGGACACCGCCGAGCCGCCCAAGCCCCCCAGGCCCGCACCGCCGGCCGCCGGGGAGAGCACTCCGGCCGGTTCCGCGGGAGGCGCCGGCCCGGCGGGCTGGGCCAAACCCGCCGAGCCGTCCGGTTCGGTCTCGACAGGACGTACGGACAAGCCCGGCACGGCGTTCAATTCGTCGGGCGGACCGTCCGGCAACTCCACGTCGGGGTCGTCCGGCTCGGGCGGCCGCGGCTTCGCCGGCACCGTCCTCAAGGACCGGCCGTCCGCCTCCACCTCGGTGGCCCCCGCCGGCGCCTCCAACAAGCCCGTGCCGGGCAAGCCCGCCCGCAAGGCCCAGCTCCAGCTCGCCAGGCTCGAACCCTGGTCGGTGATGAAGTTCAGCTTCGTCATGTCGCTGGTCTGCTTCGTCGTCCTGCTCGTCGCCGTCATCGTCCTGTACGTGATCCTGTCCGGGCTCGGCGTCTTCGACGCGATCAGCGACACCGTCAACAGCCTCACCAAGGAGCAGGGCGAGACCACCGGAGGCGTCGACGCCGGAAGCTGGTTCTCCTTCGTCCGCGTCTTCGGCTACACCGTCCTCGTCGGCGCCCTGAACGTCCTCCTCATCACCGCCCTCTCCACGGTCGGCTCCGTCATCTACAACCTCGCCGCCGACCTCGTGGGCGGCGTCGAGGTCACCCTCAAGGAGGCCGAGTAGCCCCACCCGCCGCCGCCCGGCAATCGATTTCCGGTTGCCAGCCCAGATGGGGTAACCTCTCGTTGCGCCGCCAGGGCGGCGGCACATTCCGGGCCTATAGCTCAGTCGGTTAGAGCGCATCCCTGATAAGGATGAGGCCGGAGGTTCAAGTCCTCCTAGGCCCACCCAGTAGCCCCAGCTCAGAGGCCGGTTCCGCGTCCAGCGGACCCGGCCTCAGATCTTTTGGCACTCCGATGGCACTCGGACCTCGTGTCATCAAGGAGCACGAGCCGATCACCCGAGACACCCGACCGTCCCTTGGTCATGTTCTACTTCCTGGCGAAGCCGCCTCATCTGGAGCGGTGGGACTGGGCGTTCCGGGCGGCTACGGCGAGCCGACGAGGACCAGTTGGTCGCGGCGGCGCGGGAGGCCGAGGACGAAACCGGTTGAGGCTCCGCAACGTGGAGTTCGTCTGCTTGTTCCAGCCGATGATCGTGTCGGCGGACGCTCTGCAGGACCTGTACGTCGCCGGTGGTAGTGATCTGATGGGCGACCAGCACGTCGACGAGGACGAAGAGGTCCGGTGGATGTCGCTGAACAGGAAGGAAGAAAATTCCTATCCGAGGGTGCGTTGGACGAGGATGATTCACAGATGGCTTGGGAGTGGGTCGCACCTGTCGTCACGGGCGCCACTGGCGCAATCGGAGTGGGCTTTACCTGGCTTGCCGGCGCCCAGAGCCGCATCCACGCCGAACGTATGGTCGAGCAGAGCCACCTGGCCGAGGAACGTGCACGCCTGTTCAAGGAACGCAGGGACGCCTACTTCACTCTCCTGCGCTGGGTCGACTTGGTGGCCAAGCGGGCCGACATCGAGGCGCGGGGCGACCAGGACAAGGTTCGAAAGTTCGACGAGCAGTGGCCCTGGGGCAAGCGCATCGACTGGACGATAGACGTGCTGATCGGGGTCCAGGCGTTCGGAAGTGAACGTGTGTCGCAACTCTGCGAGGACTGGAACGTCGCCTTCGGCGCAGGACTCTACGATGCCGCCGCCGAACTCCGCGAACAGCTCCGGGCAGTAGTCCGAGACGAGCTCCAGGGCATCGAGTCCCAACGCGAATTCGGCCGGCACCGACGCTAGCCCCGTCCCTGACCCGGAGAACAACGAGCCCCTTCAGCTCTATGCCAGGGCACTGATGCCCGCTCGCGTCCTGTCGTGTAGGACACGTCGGATACGGCAGGGGGTGTCGGTCCGGTGCGGGGCTTCGCGGTCGCGGGCAAGAAATGGAAATCGTGCACATAAGGCGCCTGAACCGGGCGCGGTCCAGGTGGCGGACGGGATCGAGCGCGATTCTGGAGGTGGCAGTAGTAGCCGGACAGGGGAAGCGCGGTAGATGAGCGCCCAGCGTGAACCGGCGAGCTCCGGCACCTGCCTTGAGACCGAACTCGGGCGGTCATGATCCCGGTGTGGGCGGTCACGCCCACTTATCGGGACGTTGGCGAACCAGGCCCTTGTCCGGGACGGAGTCGGGCAGCAGGGACGCCTTCAGATGCTCCTCCCTGATCGGGAAGGAGGTCACCATGCCGTCGAACCGGCTGGGGCTGCCTCTGCCTGGAGGGCAGGCGACCAGTATCGGGCGGGTGGGGGCCAACTCCAGTGAGGCTTTGATCGCGGGTAGGAAGTCGGTGTCCGTCGAGACCAGCACTGACAGGTCACCGTTCCCGAGGGCGGCGTCCCGGACCATCTCGGTGGCCAGTGCGACGTCGGTCAGCTTCTCCTCGTAGGTGCGGTAACGCTGCTGAGGCGGCTGGCACTGGCACTGCCACTGCGCGCCGCAGGCCCGGCAGCTGATCCGCATGTTCTTCACCTTGAAGTGGCCTCGGATCACCTGCACCTGCGGCCGGTGGGCCGTCAGCGCGGCCAGGTACGTCTCCTGGCGACGCGCAGCGTCCGGCTCGCCTTTGACGATGGCGGTGAAGTACTTCACGGCTCGCACCGTGTCATCGCGCCGCATCCGTTGCACCAACTCGACGACGTCGAGCCACAGGTAGGCACGGCCGTACTTGGACTTCAACCCGTGGTAGAGGTTGAACCCGTCGACGTACGCGATCGCATCCGGCACGTCACAGAACGTTAGACGGCAGCGTAGGTGGCGCGGGCCGGAAGTAGTAACTATCCTGGGTGGCAGACGAAGTCGGTTACGGCCGACAGGGCGGCCCCGTTCAGGGGCCGCATTTTTTTTACGGGGTGGATCGCCTCCTCAACGCCAGAGCCCGGGAACAACCGGCCATCGCGCATTGCTCGGCGTCTTCAGCGGGGGTGCCGATGCGGCACCGAGGCCGGGGCCTGCCGTCAGGCCGTGCTCATGTGGGGACGGGAGTCGGGGCGGAGGGCCAGAGCCATGTCGGCGAAGGCGGCTCGGAGGCGTTCGTTCTCGGCCTTGAGAGCGTCCAGCTCGGAGGTTTCCGAGGCTTCGTTGATCTGGGGTCCGCGGATCTTGTCGAGCGCGGCGAGGGCGGTCTCATCGGCGTTGGGGAGGGTGTGGAGGTACTGCTTGGTCGTGGCTATCGAGGCGTGGCCCAGTCGCTCCTTGACGACCTGGAGGTCTGCGCCGCCGGCCAGGAGCCAGGAAGCGTGAGCGTGGCGTAGGTGGTGTGGGGTGACATGGTCCAGCCCCGCCGTCTTGCAGGCCGGGGTCCAGATCTGCTTGCGGAACCAGTCGGCCGGGATGTGACCGTCGGACTGGCGTACGCGCGGTGAGCGCGGGTTGTCCTTGCCCGTGGCCCGGCGCTGGGCACGGTAGAGGCGGTAGGCCTCCTTGCAGTACTCGCAGCGGCACTTTCCGGTGGTGTAGGCAGTGAGCGAGCCGTGGTCGTAGCTCTTCCCCTGTTCGTTGGGCATTGTCTTGCCGTGGGCACCGGGCACCGGAACGGGACGCAGCTTCCTGGGCTTGGGCTGATCAACGGGTAGGTACGTGAAGAAGAGGTCGCCCTCCCCGAGGTCTCGGGTCCCGGCGTGTGCCTTGAGCTTGCGGACGATCTGGGGACTGAGCTTGAAGCGGCGGTACCCCTTGCCCTTGGGATAGGGCTTGACGAGGAACCGGCCCTGGGTCGGATGGAACTGCGGGTTGAGTTCGACGACCGGCCTGCTGACGGTGAGGACGCGCGTGGCGAAGTCCAGGTCCCCCACGCGGAGTTCGGCCACCTCACCCCAGCGCAGCCCGCTCTCGATGATCGTCTCGACGAGCAGGCGGCCGTCGGCGTCGGGCAGCGCCCCGTAGAGGCTGTCGAACTGCTTGGCCGTGATGGCCTTCTTCGGCTTCTTGGGGACCGGCGGGATCCGCACCCCTCGGCTGGGATGCTGACTGATCACCTGGTCGTTGAGTGCCGTGGTGAAGATCGAGTTGAGGATCCCCCGCTTGCACTTCTGGATCGTGGCCGCGGATGCCCCCTTGCGCTGCATCTCGGTGATCCATTCGCGCACGTGCTCGGGGAGGAGGTCGCACATGCGCAT
Organism: Spirillospora sp. NPDC049024; assembly: GCF_040649235.1. Taxonomy (NCBI): domain Bacteria; kingdom Bacillati; phylum Actinomycetota; class Actinomycetes; order Streptosporangiales; family Thermomonosporaceae; genus Spirillospora; species Spirillospora sp. NPDC049024. The sequence continues at coordinate 293,292 of NZ_JBEZFD010000004.1, read as the reverse complement.
GGGGCCGAAGAAGCCCATCAGGTGCTTGTTGATCTTGTAGGTGTAGTCCTGCCGGGTGGTCGCCTCAAGGACCTGGTGGGGCAGCCACTTCTTCTCGACGTACGTCTGGAAGGTCTGGCGTCCGCGACGCCGGTCGCCCAGCCCGCCCTTGGCGATCTCCGCCTCGGCGGCGTGCCACGCGGCGACGGCTTCCTTCTCGGTGGCGAACGTCCCGGCCGTCTGGCGCCTGCCGCGCGTCGTCGTACATCGCGCGGTAGCGGGGGACGCCGGTCTTGGTGAACCGGACCTGCACCTGACCCAAGTCGATCACTCCGAGCAGCTGATCGTTTGGCACTCTCGTGGCACTAGATCTTGCGATATCGAGTGCCACGAGGAGGGATCGCCTGACACTCGATCAATGCTCTGACCAGCAGCTTAGCGTAATTATTTGACCCTGGGTAACCATTCGAATGCATGCCGATGGGCGCTGATAAGGATGAGGCCGGAGGTTCAAGTCCTCCTAGGCCCACTCGGAGTTGGGAGTGGTGTGGTCGAAGCCCCTTTGGGGCTTCTTCCCCGCCACTCCTTCGTCGTGTTTGCCCGGGGGGCGACCCCCGGACCCCCGGTGTGGGGGCTCCGCCCCCACGCCCCCTGCTGGTTGCGGTCCTTGGTCATGTGGCCGTTTGTGCGGGGGTGGTGTTTGCGCACCTACAGCGCTCCTGGTTGCGGTGGGGGCGCGTCCTGGCTCGTCCGTTGGGCCGTTCCGGACGGGAGCAGGTGGCTCTGCCGCTGAGTCCCTGGGCCTTGCTCGATCTCAGCCATTACCATCCCACGATGGAAGACGATCTCAACTGTTTGCGTTGCGGGGCGAACGGCCTGGAGCAGGGGTACCTGCTTGACTCCGGAGACAGTGCGTCCGGTGACACCCGGTGGGTCGAAGGGCCTGTGGAACGCAACTGGGCTGGTCACGCGAAACTTAAGAACAAAAGGGTGTGGCATGTTGTCGCGCTCCGCTGCCCCCGGTGTTCTCACTTGGAGTTGCTCGCCCCCGCCTCGAAGGACTGACCTCCGGTAGCGGCATTGGGCAGGGTGTGGGAGGCCTGCTCGGTTTAGAAGGGCGGGCTGTAGGGGCGGGCCTTGACGGCCTCGTAGATGGCGCGTAGCCAGGGTTGGCGGACGTCGCTCAGGTGCGCCAGCGTGTCGAGGAACACTTCCCAGCTGGGGCGGAACGGGCCGTTCGGTAGCAGTGGGGGTAGGTCGTCCAGGCGGGCATCGTCGGCGGGGATCCCGCCTGCTCTGGGGGTGGGGCTTGGGGGTTGGCAGAAGGCCAAGTAGGTCCACACGTCGGCGGCCAGTGGCACGGGTGCTGCCGTGCCGGACGGCTTCCACGTGTCGCCGGTCTGCGGGTGTTGGGGGACCAGGGCGATCTCCGCGGTGGTGGCGGGTAGGCCCGGTCCGGCGAGGGCCAGGGTCTTCGACGGTGGGCCCGGAGGCAGCAGGGCGTCCAGGGGGCGGCGGAACACCTGGGCGACGAGGCCGTCGGGGACGGTGACGTGCGCGCCGGCCGACACCGCCAGCACGCGGGCCAGTGCGTCCGCCACGGCCGCCGCCCACAGCGGGCTCCACATGCCGGGCGGTTCGGTCGGCGGTGTCCCCGGCCGTTCCTCGCGGAGCTCGTCCCAGCCGATCACACGCGGGGCGGGGGCGTCGTCGGCGACACGGCGCACGGCCCGGGGGTCCAGCCGAACCGTCTGCCACAGCGAGCAGTCGTCGATCCGGGTCGCGACCGCCTGCCCGCACCGGACGCGCGGGACCGTAGCGGCGGCCGCAGCGGATACGGTCTCGGCCTCGCCATCGTCAACGCCGTCGCCCAAGCTCACCGGGCGACCCTCACCACCGTCGCGCGTCCCGAGGGCGGGCTGGCCATCACCGTCCGATTCGCGCGCCCTTCCCCAGGAACGCCCCTGCGCCAGGAGGACGGCGGCTCAAAGAGCGCGAGCTAGCGGTCGTCCTCCTCGATGCCTGGTTGCGGAGGCGAATGACCAGGGACAGCATGGCGTTGTCGGCACGCTGAGCAACCGGCAGAAGGCCGACGGCACCGCTTCCCCGCCTAACAAGGAATATCGCCTTGAGCAGTTCGCACGCCTTTCCCCTGGAGCCCACGCCGATCCATGTGTCCGACGAGGTCCTGGACGACTTGCGCGCCCGTCTCACAGCGACCCGTCCGCCGCTGGACGAGGGGAACGAGGACTGGTCCTACGGCGTCCCGGACAGCTATCTCCGCGGGCTGGTCGCCTACTGGCGGGACGGCTACGACTGGCGCAAGGCCGAGGCCGCCATCAACGCCTACGAGCACTACCGGGTGAGCGTCGCCGGCGTTCCGGTGCACTTCATGCGCAAGCCCGGCCGCGGGCCACGCCCGATCCCGTTGATCCTCACCCATGGCTGGCCATGGACGTTCTGGCACTGGTCGAAGGTGATCGACCCGCTCGCCGACCCGGCCGCGTTCGGCGGTGACCCCGCCGACGCGTTCGACGTCATCGTGCCGTCCCTGCCCGGCTTCGGATTCCCCGGCCCGCTCACCGGCTTCCCGGACGTCAACTTCTGGAAGGTCTCCGACCTCTGGCACACCCTGATGACCGAGACGCTGGGATACGAGAAGTACGCCGCCGGGGGCTGCGACATCGGCGGGATCGTCACCAGCCAGCTCGGCCACAAGTACGCCGACGAACTGTACGGCGTCCACATCGGCTCCGGGCTGCCGCTCGACTTCTTCAACGGGCCCCGCGCCTGGGACTTCGCCCGGAACCGGCCCCTCACCGACGATCAGCCCGACGACGTCCGGGCCCGCATCATCGAGATGGACCACCGCTGGGCGCCCCACCTCGCCGTGCACATGCTCGACGGCGCCACCCTGGCCCACGGGCTGAGCGACTCACCCGCCGGAATGCTCGCCTGGCTGCTGGAGCGATGGAACGCCTGGAGCGACAACGGCGGCGACGTCGAGTCCGTCTTCAGCAAGGACGACATGCTCACCCACGCCACGATCTACTGGGCGAACAACTCCATCGCCACGTCGATGCGCTACTACGCCAACGCCAACCGCTACCCCTGGGCCCCCGCCCACAACCGCACTCCGGTCGTGCAGGCCCCGGTCGGCCTCACCTTCGTCACGTACGAGAACCCGCCCGGCATCCGCACCGCCGACGAGCGCGTCCGGGCGTTCAAGGCCGGCCCGCAGGCCGACTGGTTCAACCACGTCAACGTCAACGCACACGAACATGGCGGCCACTTCATCCCCTGGGAGAACCCCGATGCCTGGGTGAGCGACCTGCGCCGTACCTTCCACGGCCGCAGACCCTGAACGGCCCTGCGCCACTGGTGTCCATGGTGGGTGGCCGGCGGTGAGCTGCCGCTAGAGAGAATTGCGGGTACGGGGGGCCAAGTCGTCTACTACCTGGGCGACTGCCTCGACCAGGGCCTTGCCTGTTGGAGTGCCGGTCGCCGTCCACACTTCGCGGTCTTCCTCTTCGACGCCGGTGACGCCGCTGACTCCGCTCAGCGCATCTGCGATGCGGCTGCGCAGTTCGGATTCGAGGGGGTCGGTACGGATGAACTCCATGACCCAGACGCTGACGCTCCACAACGGCCCCGAGCGGAGCTTGGAGGCCGATACGGCGCGCAGGTGCGGCTCGTCCGTCTTGCGAATCCACTCCTCGGCCATCCCGGAGTCGAGCGGCTGAACCTGCTGGACGTCATCATTCACGCGACGAGGTTAGTGCGGATCATCGGCGACAAGTCCAGGCCCAAGGGAAAGTGCGCGAAAGTCGCGCGCCGCCGAGCCGGCTGAGCGGGATGTCAGACCGGCTCGGCGTTTCACTGCGATCTGCGGGTCGGCATCGTCGCGCCTTAGGTCCCGCCGTGGAGTCGGTAGATCAGGCGGGCTGGGGTGCGCGGGCGGCCTTGACGGCCTCGCGCAGCTGCTCCTCCTGCTCGGGGGACAGCGAGGTCTGGATGAGCCTGCCGCCCAGCGGCGCCATTTCCGGGACGGCCTTTTCGGGATTGCGCTTGTCGACCAGGACGAACACGGCCGCCGTGCCGGGCGGCAGGTTCTCGCCGAGATCGCGCATGAACTCGTCGTCGATGCCGATGTCGGCCGAGGCGCCCATGGCGGCACCGGCGGCACCGCCGATGGCCATGCCGAGCAGCGGCATGAAGAAGATCAGCCCGATGAGCCCGCCCCATGCGGCACCGCCGAGCGCACCGCCCGCGGTGAGGTTGCGGGCCTGGTGAAGCTTGATCTTGCCGTCTTCCTTGCGCTCGACGATGACGACGTCCGCCAGCTCGATGATGTGCTCCTTGTGCAGCTGGACGAGCTTCTCGCGCGCCTGCTCGGCGTGCGGCAGGTCGTCGTAGGCGACGGCGATCAGGTCGCTCATGTTTCCCCCGTATGTCTCCTGCTACCGGGCGCAGGAGGGTGCGTGTGCGCTGTCTGCGACGGTTCCCGGCGTGCCGACCACCCGCGATCTCTCGGGATGCCTGAAAAGTCCCCAATGTGTGGTCCGAGGCAAACCCTTGGCGACGCTCTCTTGGCTCGGAGTGGAACGAAACGTGGACTGCGATTGGCGAAGGCGCTGCGGCACAGGCTGCGGAGCCAGTTGGATCACGCCTTGTCGACACCGGTCGAGAGACGGTTATCCAGATTGGAGGGGTGTTTCTCCACAGGTTGTGGATAACCTGCGTTTCGCTGTGGCTCTACGAGGGCGATGCCAACTCTCGAACCTTGCCGCAGTGCGGGAGGAGCGGGCGGTGATGGGCGCCGATCCGCGGGACCGAAGGTCACGCCGGCTCTCTGCTCAGGATCAGGTCGAACTCGGCGTGCCGGAACGGGGCTTGGACGCCGTTCTGCGCGGCCGCCTCCGCGTCGTCCGACTCCGGGAAATCGACGACGAGGCTTTGTTTGACCGCGAAGACCGCGTCGGAGTCCAGGTAGGGGCTGCCCGCCACGAAGACGTGAGTGGTCAGTGGCGTGTGGCCGTCCGCCCGGACGATGAAATGGATGTGCGCCGGACGGTAGGGATGGCGTCGGGCGGCTTCCAGGAACCGTCCGATCGGGCCGTCCGTCGGGATCGGGTAATGGCTGGGCAGGACGGTCCGGAAGCGGAACCGGCCTTCCTGGTCGGTGTGGAAAAGGCCTCGGCCGTTGCCCGACGGTTGCACCCCCGGCTGCTGGACGTCGTAGAAGCCCTTCTCGTTGCACTGCCAGACGTCCACCTCCGCGTCAGGTAGGGGCGTCCCGTCGGTGCTCAAGACGCGCCCGGACACCACGCATGGTTGTGCTTCTCCGACCAGGTCGATGCTGTCGCCAAGCGCGCGCGGGGGCGACTCGACCATGTGGAACGGGCCCAGGACGGTGCTCTCTGTGCCGCCCTCCTGCTCGTTCAGGGTCTCCACCAGCATGGAGACGCCCAGGACGTCCGACAGCAGGACGAACTCTTGGCGCGTGTCCGTGCAGCTCTTGCCGACGGCGGTGAGGAACTCGATCGCCTGCTCCCACTCGCGGATCGTGGGCCGCACCTCGCCGACGAAGGCGTGCAGGTGGCGGGTGAGCGCGTCGAGGATCTCGCGGAGCCGCGGGTCGGGGGTGTCGCGGAAACTGTCCTGGACGGCCCGGGTCGCGGTGTCCTCGTTGAAGTCCACGGACGCCCTCCTTTCCACAACCTGTGGAAAACTTTGCGGTCGGATCACTCTCATGCTCAGGAGTGATGCCGCCGAGCCGCTCCGCCAGGGTGGGATCGACCTCCATGGGTCTTTCCGCGCCCCTGGAGATCGCCCTCGATGCGCCGGCGGCCGCCCTGCCGGTGACCGCGATCACCCTCACATCATGCTCCACCTCCGCTGTTCACGCCCGCCTGAACCACGCGTCCGCATTGCGATCTCGCCGTTGGTGAGTGCGCCGTCCGTCTTCCAGAGCCCGGAGGTGGAGCGGCTCTGTCGTACTAATCAAACTTGACTAATGCCGAGCGGTCTTCCTAGGCTCCGGCCATGGGCGAGAAGGCGATACCGATCTTTCCGTGCCGGTCGATCGAGCTGACCTGGGACTTCTACCGGGCGCTCGGGTTCGAGCGGTCCACGTGGCAGACCCGTCCCAACCCGTACCTCGCGGTCCGGCGCGGTGACGTGGAGCTGCAGTTCTTCGGGTGGAAGAAGCATGATCCGGCCGTGTCCATGAACATGTGCTACATCACCACCACGGAGGTGGACGCCCTCTACGAGGCGTTTCGCGGCGGGCTCCGTCAGGCCCTCGGCCGGGTCCCGGCTCGTGGGCTCCCTCGGCTGGGTGCCTTGCGGGACATGTCGTACGGCGTCCGGCAGTTCCTGCTCACCGACCCGGATGGGCTCCAGCTCCGCATCGGCCAGGCCATCTCGGACGACCTGCGCCATGCGCCCATCTCGGAGGGCGAGACGGCCCGGGCCTTCCACATGGCCACCCTTCTGGTCGAGTCGAAGGGGGACCATCGGGCCGCGGCTCGGATTCTCGACCGTCTGCTGCGCTCGGGTGAGGCGCTGACCCAGTCCGAACGGCTGAGGGCTCTCGTCCTGCGCGCCGACGCGGCCGTCCACATGGAGGAATGGCTTCGCGCCCGCACCCTCCTGGCCGAGGCTCGCGCGATCGACCTGCCTGACTCGTCCGGCCTCGCCGACGACCTCCGCCGCCTGGCCGACCTCGAGGCCGCCGTCCCCGCCGACGACGCGGATCCACCGACCCGAGGCGCGCGCTGACGGAACCGGCGGGGCCGCGCGGGCGATTCCAGGCGTCGGGACGGGTCGGCGATTGATCATTCCCGCGTTGACCGCCGGGACGAGTCGGCGTTGCCGGGGGCGGGGCGGTGCCCGGCAGTACCGCAGCTCAGGGCGGGCCCAGGCCGGAGGCGCGGCCTTCACCCTCGTCATCCCCAAGGTGAGGCGCGGTGCTGGGGATGCGGTTGGGGATTGTTGTGGGCAACGCCGTCCACCGGTACGGCGAGGTTGTGGAGGGGATTCGCCCACAGGGTGTGAACGGGGTGTGGAGCATGCCGGCGAGGAACGGCTTCTCCCGCTGGTCAGCGGCTTTTCCACGAGGTGGACAACTCGGCGCGCGGGTTGGGGGCGACCTGGGGAAGAATGTGGATCCGGAGCCGCGCGGCCGTACCCAGGTTGTGCACGAGAGTTATCCACAGGTTGTGGATTCTGTGGACGGAGCGGCCGTCTCGGTCATGCTGGGAAGGGCGGCGGCCGACAGGCCGTCCGAACCGTGGAAAGCCCGGCTGTTCTGGGGATCCGCCTGTGGACGCGCCCCCCAGGCCGCCTGTTGCGGCGACGAGGAAGGTGTGCGCGATGGTTGCCCACAGCCTGTGGATGACGGTGCTCGGAGACCCCTGGCCGGACGCGGCGCTCTCCCCCTGACCCGGACACGGCGGGATGAGGGTGGGGGCGATTTCTGTTGGTCTGTTCATGACTCGCGTGACTCGGCTCGGCGCCCCGGAGGCGAGCGGCGCGCCACGCCCGGCGGCACAGGGGTTTCCGTGCCCCGATCGGTCCGGGGGCGGTGCGAGGCCGCGCATGAAAGCCGTCCCGACCTGCGAACATTTGTTCGAACGCGTGCTAGTCTCCCCGCATGGGGCAGTTGCTGAACGAGCCGGTCCGGGCCGAGCACGACCCGGCGGGGCGGCTCACCGCGTACGAGTGGCGGGGGGCGCGCTACGCGGTCGACGCGGTGCTGAAGACCTACGGATCGGCCCAGGAGGGCAGGGTCTACCGCTTCCGGGTGACCGGCGCGGAGGGCGTGGCCGTCGTGGAGCTCGGCCGTGACGAGGACCGCTGGCGGCTCCGGCACGTCTTCTCGGCCTGACCGGCGCGCGGTGGGCGGGGGCCCGCGCGACGCCAGGGGAGTCGACCGGACGCTGTGGACCCGTGTCAGCGGCATCCAGGGCGCGCCGCTCGACCTGCTGACGGCCCGCATCGGCCGCCGGCACTACGCGCCGCACACCCACGACGAGTACGCCATCGGCGTCACCGTCGACGGCACGGAGACGATGCTCTACCGGGGCGAGAGGATCTACTCGGCGGCCGGCAGCGTCGTCGTGATCGAGCCGGGTGAGGCGCACACCGGTGGTCCGGCGCGTCCGGAGGGCTTCGCCTACCTGTGCCTCTACCCCGCGACCGACCTGCTGGGCGCGGCGACGACCGCGGAGCCCGGCCCGGTTCCGGCCGAACCCCACTTCGCGAACCCGATCGTCGACGACCGGCGGCTCGGCGAGGCGCTCCGCCTCGCCCACCACGCCCTGAGGCTCGGCGCCGACCCGATCGAGGGCGAGTCGCGGCTGCTCGGCGTGCTGGGCGCGCTCGTCCGGCGGCACGCGGTGTCCGGCCCGAAGGCGCCTCCGGTCCACCGCAGGGCCGAGGCCGGACGCATCGCGAGCACGGTCGCGACCCGCCTGTCCGACGAACTGGTCGCCCCGCCCACGCTCGCCGAAGTCGCCACCGACCTCGGGCTTTCGCGTTACCAACTGCTGCGCGCCTTCCGGGACGCGATGGGAATGCCGCCCTACGCATGGCTCGCCCAGCACCGCGTGGCCCGCGCCCGAGCGCTGCTGGACGCGGGGCACCGTCCCGCCGAGGCGGCGACCCTCGTCGGGTTCGCCGACCAGGCGCACCTCACCCGCTGGTTCCGCCGCGTACTGGGCGTCACCCCGGGCGCGTACCGCAACAGCGTTCAAGACAGCCCGACTCGCCCGACCACATCCTGAATGTCCGTCCCGGGGCAAACCTCGGGTGTCTGGGCCATTCCCCTTCGGTAGCGACGCGCCCGCTCCACCGCGGTCAGGGGCCGGGAGCGGGGCCCAGGCGGAGACGGATGAGAACGGAGGTCGGGTTGAGTCGCCGTGGCTGGATGCTGTTCGCGCTGATGAGCGTGCTGTGGGGCATCCCCTATCTGCTGATCAAGGTGGCGGTCGAGAGCGTCTCGGTCCCCATGGTGGTGTTCGCCCGCACCGCGCTCGGTGCGCTCATCCTGCTGCCGCTGGCGATCAGGGCCGGGCGGCTGGACGTGGTCCGCCGCCACTGGCTCCCGCTCCTGGTGTTCACCGCGGTCGAGATCCTCGGCCCGTGGGCGCTGCTGTCGGACGCCGAGAACCGGCTGACCAGCTCCATGACCGGACTGCTCATCGCCGCCGTCCCGATCATCGGCGTGGTGCTCGCCCGGCTGACCGGGGACGCCGAGCGGCTCGGCCCCGTCCGCTGGGCGGGGCTACTGGTCGGGCTGGCCGGCGTCGGTGTGCTCGCCGGGCCGCACCTCGGCGGCGGCAGCGCGTGGGCGATCGGCGAGGTCATGCTGGTCGCGCTCGGATACGCCATCGCCCCGATGATCGCCACGCGGCACCTCCAGGACCTCCCGAGCCTGCACATGGCCGCGTTCGCGCTGGCGATCGCCGCGCTCGTCTACACCGGCCCGGCCGTCGCCACCTGGCCGAGCGCCATGCCCGACGGCCGGGTCCTCGCCGCGCTCGTCGCGCTCGGCCTGGTCTGCACGGCCCTGGCGTTCATCGTGTTCTTCGAGCTGATCCGGGAGGTCGGCACGTCGAGGGGCATGGTGTTCACCTACGTGAACCCGGCCGTGGCGGTCGTGGCCGGGGTCGTGTTCCTCGCCGAGCCCCTCACCGGGACGATCATCGCGTCCTTCGTGCTGATCCTCGGCGGCTCCGTCCTCGCCACCGCGCGCCGCTCCGCGTCCGCCGACCCGGACCCCCTGCCCGACAACGACGCCACCGCCTACGCCCCCGATCCCGCCGCGAAACCCGCACCGGAGCCGGCCCCCGAGCTCTGAGCCGCCAGGCACCTCGGTCGGCGCCGAGCCAAGGCGCCGACCCTCGAGGCGATCCAGCAACGAAGCGCCTCGGCCCTGCCAAGCCGATCGCGGGTCAGTACGACCCGTCCAGTGGTGGTCTCGGTCAGCGGAGGGTCGCTTTGAACGCGGCGGGCTCGCCGACCTGCAGGACGGTGAGCGTGGTGGGTCTCGGTCAGCGGAGGGTCGCCATGAACCTGCCGGGCTTGCCGATGTTGCCCGCCGGGTCGATCGCGCGGTACTCGATGGTGTGGCGGCCCTTGCCGAGCCTGCCGTAGGTGAGGCTGTCGATGACCGTGCCGTTCTCGGTGAACAGCCAGGGCGCGGACGAGTCGGTCGGCCAGCCGAAGTAGTTGAACCAGCCGTCACCGTCCACGCGGAACTCGGAGACGACCACGCCTGGACGGTCGTCCGCGCCGGTGAGCCGCATGGTGAAGGGGCCGTCGAAGACGTACTCGGGCGTGCGCCCGGGGCGAACCCGGCTCTCCGCCGCCTTGGACAGCTCGAACGCCACTGTCGGCGCCTGCGCGTCGATCGTCCACGTGCGGCTCTTGGAGCCGACCCGTGCGACGAGCGTGTGCGTGCCCTTGGCCAAGCGGAACCGTCCGAGATCGATGTCCCGGTCGCCTCCGCGTACGCGGTGCCCGTCCAGTTCCCAGCTCACCTTGGGGGCGCTCTGCACAGGGTGGGTCGTCTCCACGTACACGACGGAATCGCCCCCCACGGGCTTGTCAGTCGGCGTGGACGAGCTGAAGTCGACAGGCACGTTCTCAGGCGGAGTGGTCATGCCGGTGTCGACCGTCCATGTCCGCACCTGCGTGAGCGCGGCGGACGACCGGATGGCCGGGTCGCGGACGAATCCGGTGGGGTCGGTGACCGTCGCCGTGACCGTGTGCGTGCCCTTCCCAAGGTGGAGCCTGGACAGATCGAGGTTCGCGCCTCGCCCGACGGTCTTCCCATCGACCGTCCATGTGACGGACAACGAATGACCGCTCGGATGCATCGTCTCGACCCACAGCACACGATCGTCGCCCACCGGGGCGTTCGTGGGCGTGTTCGCCTGGACGAGGTTGACCTTGCCTGAGATCCGCTGGGTCATCCGCTCGCGCGCGACCTGGTCGTAGTAGTAGCCGAGCGTCTTCATCATCGAGTGCCGGCTCGGCCTCCACACACCCTTACTGGAGTAGAGGCCGCCTTCGTAGCGTCCAATGGTGCCCCCGGCCTCGCTCCGCTCACCGAGCCATCGCCACCACTTCTGCTTCTGCGCCGTCATCTCCTTCTCGGTAAGCAGCGTGTGGTGGATGGAGCTGGGCTCAGGACCGGTGTACGTGCCCCCAGGGACGCCCCGCTGGTAGTAGTCGTACTCGTCGTCGAGCCCACCCAGGGAGTGGCCGAGCTCGTGCGGCGCGATGAGCGCCGACATCGCGTTGCCTCCGGATGCCGTCGCATAGGCGCCCCCTGCGCCGCCGTAGGTGTCGCTGTTGGCGAGCGCGAGGATCTGACGGTTCCCCACAGTCGTGCCTTGGACGAGGTCCGCGTACGTCTTGGCGGCCGCGGAGTCCATGACGAGAAGGCGCTGAATGCCGTCATCCCGGCAGCCGCTCCAGAAGGCCATGCTCAACGGCGTCTTGCGGCGCGGTGAGGACAGCGCCGGGTCGCAGCTCACACCGGATTCGCCGGACGGGATCTCCACCGCGTACACGTTGATATAGCTGCGGTACGACTTGAACGGCTCGATCGTCCACAGGTCGTTGAGGTGCTTGGCGAGGTGGGCGCGGAACTTCGGCATGTCCGCCGCCGTGTAGCCGTCGCCCATCACGACCAGGTTGAAGCGCTTCGCGGGGTCGCCGGTGACCTGCACCGGCACCACGGTCGCGTCCGCGGGTTCCGCCGCCCGCGCGGGCACCGCCACCAGCGACAGGACGGTCGCGGCCGCCGTCCCGATCACGATCTTCCTGCCCGTCCGCATGCGCAGACCTCCTCGCGCGGGGGCGCGTGCGGCAGGGCGGGGTACGGCCCGGGCGCTGCGCCGGCTCTTCCCGCTGATCAAGCGGGCCCGCCCGGATTATCGCCGGAAGATGCTGATTTGTCGCTAGCGCTTGTCGCGCTGGCCGTCCGCGAGGCCCTGCGAGATCCGGTGGCCGCCCGCGCGCCGCTGCACCGCCGCCGACAGGACGGGCGCGACCCCGCCGATCAGCGCCCCGATCCGCAGCCCCAGCGGCGCCACGTCGATCTCCGCGATGTCGCGCTCGACGGCCCGGACGGTCGCCCGCGCCACGTCCCGCGGCGACCGCGTCCCGACCCCTCGGGGCAGCGACACTCCGGCCTCGGCGAACATGCCCGCGTCCCGGATGAAGCCGGGAAAGACGGTGGAGACGCCGATGCCGTGCGGGCGCAGGTCCTCGCGCAGCGCCAGGGCGAATCCCCGCATACCGAACTTCGTCGCGTTGTAGAGGGACGCGTGCCCGGACGCCGCCTTGCCCGACAGCGACGACACGAAGACCAGGTGCCCCCGGCCACGATCGGCCATCTGCGCGGCGGCGAGCTTCGCCATCACGATCGGCGCCCGAAGGTTCACGTCCAGCGCCCGGTCGATCTGCGCGATCGAGTACTCCGAGAGCAGCCCGGACGCCGGCAGCGCCGCGTTCGCCACCAGCACGTCCACCCGGCCCGCTTCGTCCAGAAGCCCCTCGGCCGTCGCGCGATCGGCCAGGTCGGCGACGATGGCCCGGCAGCCGAGCCGCTCCGCCAGCGGTTCCAGGACCTCCGCCCGGCGCCCCGTCAGCACCAGCCGGGCGCCCCGATCGGCCAGCGCCTTCGCCAGCGCCTGGCCGATCCCGCCGGTCGCGCCGGTCACCAGGACGTTCGCTCCGCGCAGATCCATGCCGAGATGATGGCGGATCACATCCCGATGCGCCACAGCAGCAGGATGATCGACGAGAGCACCAGCCCGGCGGTGCCGAGCGGCACGTCGCCTAACGCGATCACGGCGGCGCACGCCGTGGCGGTCAGCCCCGCGACCAGCACCAGCCCGCGGCCCCCGGACGGCCGCTCGTCCTGCGCGTCCGACTCCAACTCGCGCTCCCAGCGCCCGAAGTCGTCCTCTGCCATCGGCACTCCCGAAGGTCGTCCACCCGGATTATGCGGCCGTTCCGGCGTTCGGACGAGAGGCGGAATGCGGGCCTTCGTCAAAGACTGCGTCCGGTGAGGGGGCTTCGGTGCTGATCGCGCGGCAACGGTTGCTAGGCTGCGGAGAGCCTGGGGGAAGCAGACACTGATGAGCCGTTCCCGGGCTCTGACTTGATAGTCGAAGGTGAAGGGGTCCCACCGTGAAGAAGCTGCTCGTCCTCGCCGTCGTCGCACTCGGTGGCTTCGCCGTCTGGCGCAAGCTCCAGCAGGACCGCGCCGAGCTGGACCTGTGGACCGAGGCCACGTCGTCCGACAACTGATCCACCGGCGACAGGCCCCGGCGTGAGCGAAGCAGAGCCGATCACACTCGCCTGCCTCGATCTCGCCGGGACCACCGTCGCGGACGGCGACACCGTCGAGGCCGCCTTCGCCGAGGCGATCGCCACCCTGGGGATCGTCTCCGGCACGGCGTCCTACGGCCGTGCCCTCGCCCGCTTCCGCGACACGCGCGGCGGGTCGAAGATCGGCGTTTTCCGCTCGCTCTTCGACGAACCCCGCGCCCAGGCCGCGCATCTGGCGTTCGAGCACTCCTACCAGCAGCTCATCGACCGGCGCGGCCTCACACCCGTCCCCGGCGCCGACGACGCCCTCTCCCGGCTTCGCGGCGCCGGCGTCCGTGTGTGCCTGCTCACCGGCTTCGGCCGCGGCACGCAGGCCCGCATCCTCGACGCCCTCGGCTGGTGGGACCGCGCCGACCTGACCCTCTGCCCCGAGGACGTCCCGCGCGACCGCCCGTGGCCCGACCTCGTCCTGACCGCGGCCCTCCGCCTCGGCGTGGACGACGTCCGCCACATCGCCGTCTGCGGCGACACCGCCGCCGACATGCTGTCCGGCCGCCGCTCCGGCGCCTCCATCGTCGCCGGCGTCCTCACCGGCGCCCACGACCACGACCGCCTCCTCGCCGCGGGCGCCACCCACGTCCTCCCCTCCATCACCACCCTCCCGGACCTGGTCCTCCACACCCCGGCCACCGCCGACCACGGATAGCCGCCCGGGAGGGCCTCAGCTCAGCGCCGGACGCACGGTCTCGGCGAGGAGTTCCATCTGCTCGAGCTGGGAGTCGAGGGACGGCGCCGCGATGCGGCAGACGAGATGGTTCGCGCCCGCCCCGGTGTAGCGGGACAGCGTGGCGGCCACGTGCTCGACCGGGCCGGCGACCACCGCCTGGATGGTCCGCACCGTCTCGTAAGGGAGGCCGTAGGTCGATCGGCAGTACGAGTCGAGTTGCCGTTCCACGCCGTCCACATCCTCGGTGACCAGCACCGTCACGAACAACGCCGGACTGATCGCGTCATCGGGGCGCCACGCCGATGCCGCCGCTCGCCGCACCGCCGCGAGGCCCGCCCGGTAGTCCGCGGGATCGGGCGGATAGGGCAACCAGCCGTCATAGAGCCGTCCGGTACGGTCCAGCGCCGACGGACTTGCACCACCCAGCCAGATCGGGGGGCCGCCCGGCCGGTAGGAGGGTGTGGATTCAGGCAGGTCGTCGAAGCGGAGCACCTTGCCGTGAAAAGCACGCTCACCCGACCACAGCGCCCGCCACAACGCCACCGTGTCGTCCAACCGCCCGAACCGGCGCTCCCACGGCACCTCGGACACCGCGTACTCGATCTCCGACCGGCCCGGAAAGCCCGCCCCCACGGTGACGACCAGGCGCCCGCCGGACAGGTGATCGATAGAGGCGATCTCCTGAGCCGCCATGACCGGACGACGGAAGGCGGGCAGCAGCGCGGCCGTCCCCAGCGCGACGCGCTCGGTCGCCGACGAGAGGGCGGCGAGCATCGCCAGCGGCTCGATCCGCGGCCCGAGCAGAGTGTCGTTGGCCCACACCGAGTCGAAACCGAACCGCTCGGCCTGGACGCCGAAGTCGACCAGCCGTCGAGCGTCGTCCCACTGGTCCTGACCGGTAGGAAGCAAGATCCCAAGTCTCGTGTTCATGGGGAAGGATCGTCGCCCCCACCGGGAATCACGACAACTCCCTAAAAGGAATGAACGGGCCGGGTGTGAAGCCGCAGACCGACCTCCCACGACACGCAGGGACGACGCAGCCCCACCTCACTCCCATGGACGACGGCCACAAGCTCCCAACCACACCCGAGTTCATCCCGCCGACTAAGCAACGGCATCGCTCCTGGCGAACCGCCCTACGACCCCGCCGGCAAGGTTGAGATGCCGAGCCCACCGGCCCCCGGCCCGGACAGCCCATCCTCTTCCCACGGTGTACGATCGTCACCGGTCGCGCCTGTGCGGCGTCACCGCAGGTCAACCAACAGGAAACCAGGGGCCTTAGCTCAGTTGGTAGAGCACCGGCTTTGCAAGCCGGGTGTCAGGGGTTCGAATCCCCTAGGCTCCACACACGAAAAAGCCCAGGTCGGACGCCATGTCCTGACCTGGGCTCTCGTCTCTCACGACCGCTTCTTTCGCTTCCGTGCCCGTTGCGTGCCCGATCGCTTCGCCTTCTTGAGTTCGGCCTTGGCCATCGCACTCAAGGGGCGGCGGCGCTCGCGCCGCTGCGCGGCCCCGCGCCAGGACGCCCGGAGCGTGCGGCGTGGGCGCCGGTCACCGGACGGCCGCGCCGGGCCGCACATCGAGCCGCCGCACCCCGTCCGCAAGTCGCCGGCGGTCGCGGGGGCGCGCCGCCACTTGGCCGTAAATATGATCGTCCGATCAGCCCAGCGTCATAGGAGCGGCAATGCCTGAGATCGGCGTCACCGAGATCGTCATCATCCTCGTCTCATTAGGTCTGGTGGCAGCCTTCGTTGTGGGCTGTATCGCCGTCTTGGTCAGGGTCTTCAAGCGTTAACGACTCGGGCAGGCCTCCACTCCGGGAAGCACAGGCCGTCAGAGCGCGCCCGTTCGTCGATGAGCACCAGGGCGTGAGTGTGGTCGAGCGCCGTTGGAGTCTTCGGAGAGTTGCCGGAAGATCGGTTGCGCGTGCGCTACTGGGGAACCCCGTGGTTCCCCAGGCCGGTTCGTGTGTAGCTAGCGGCGAGTGTCCGCTGGAGACGCGCGTCGGGCCATTCGCGGGCCATTGGACACGGTGATCAAGGGGTAAGAGCGGTCACTCGGGGATCAAGGTTTGCCCAGGTGGGTCGCCTGACGGGGGTCGACCTCGCAGATTTGCACCCCTAGGCTCCACACACGAAAAAGCCCAGGTCGGACGCCATGTTCTGACCTGGGCTCTCGTCTCTCACGACCGCTTCTTCCGCTTCTGTGTCCGTTGCGTGCCCGATCGCTTCGCCTTCTTGCCAGGCCGCCCGGAGTTGCGGCGTGGGCGCCTGTCACCGGACGGCCGCGCCGGGCCGCACATCGCGACGCCTCCGCCGGGGTCGCGCCCCAACGGCCCGCCATGGGTGCGCGCCGCCGCCGGCTCGGCATCAGCGCGCCAGGGCGACGATCTCATCAACGGTTGTGAGAGGGATCATCAGCGCCACATCCCATGTCTCGTCATCCTGGCCGATCAGCATCGTTGCCCGATCCTCCCCGGCCACCGACCAGAAGACCGGCGATCCAGCACAGACGCCCACCCTCAGGGATCGCCGCTCGTCCCAACTTGCCTCACGGATCCCGCCCAGCCGAACCAAGTCCGCGAGAGGCGCCCAGATATGCACCTCCCACGTTTCGGTCTGCACCATCAACAAGGGCACCGGGTCGGCGTCCACATCCAACGTCACCTCAACCATCCCGGGATGCTCGCATACGGCCGAGCGCTCCGACGGGTCGAAAGAGACGCCTCCGGCGGGGGATGACCTGCCGTAGCTGCTCCACCGCACGAATGCCGCCGCTGGTGCCGTAGCCGACGAACCCGGCGACCTTGTGCTGCCATTCGGAATACAGATGATCGAGGGCGTTCTTCAGCGCGGCGGGAAAGGAGTGGTTGCACTCGGGGGTGACGAACGCGAACGCGTCGAACACCGCGACCGCCTGGGACCAGCGGCGGTTTGTCCAGCAGAAGAGATCGAAGTCGGCCACATTCAGGATGTCGATGCCGGCACGGCCATCGGCGACGGCCGGTGAGGCGGCAGCCGCGTCAAGGGCCCAGCGGGCCACGGCGGTGTGCCGCGGCGGCCGGGGCGGGTGCTGCCGACGACGAGAGCGATGCGGATCATCAGGGTCTCCTTGGGGAAGTGGTGGAGGGATGTCACCGGGACTGGTAGGCCCCAGCCGGTTCCAGGTACGTCACGGTCGGCGGCTGGGTGCAGATCTCGTTCAGCGCGGCCCGGTAGCGCTGGAAGGAAGGCAGGTGGTGGTGGGCGGCCTCGGCCGGGCCACCGTCGGACTCGATGATGGCCAGGAACTGGCAGGTGCCCTCCAAGCGGAAGGTCTCGTAGCGCAGCCGTGGCGGTCGGCTGTGCTCCAGGTCCGCATAGACCTGTCGCAGCAGCTCGATGCTGTGGTCGACCAGTTTCGGCTGAACGGTGTAGCGGATCATCACGCGCATGCGGGCTCCCGGTAGCACGACGGCACAGGTTAATTTCGTCAGACAAGCCGTCTTTCGTCGGACATGCTGTCTTCCATCGGACGTGCTGTCAAGTGAAGCGGTAGTGTCATGGCATGCCTGTCACCCGTAAGTACGAGCAGCGGCTGAGGGCCAAGGCCGCCGACCAGACCCGGCGGCGCATCCTGGACGCCGTCTACCAGCGCCTCGTCGAGGCCCCCTCCGAGCAGGTCAGCATGGACAAGGTCGCCAAGCTCGCCGAGGTTTCCCGCTCGACGATCTACACCGTCTTCGGATCACGCGCGGGCCTGTTCGACGCGCTCGGCATGGACCTGCTCCACCACGGCGGCTTCACCGACATGGTCACCGCCGTCCTGCAACCCGACGCCCGGCGCGCGCTCCGCGACGGGATCACCGGCAACGTGCACATGTACGCCGCACACCGCGACGTACTGCGCGCCCTGTTCTCCATGGCCCAACTCGACGCCGAAGCCGTCGGCGGCACCGTCCGCCGCCTTGAGGACGGCCGCGCCCAGGGCATGAACGACCTGGCCCAGCGCCTCCACGACCAAGGTGCGCTCCGCGACGAGGTCACCATTGAGCAGACTGCTCACCTGCTATGGCTCCACACCAGCTTCGACGCCTTCGACCTGCTGTTCACCGGACGATCACTGCCCGCCGACACCGTCGCCACCCTGCTGGCCGACGCCGCCGAGCACGCCCTGTGCCGCCCCGCGTAACCGCGAACTTTCACCCGACCACGGCCACACACCAACACCCCAGCGGGGGAATCTGCTGTCCGCCAGCGTGTTAGATCTCTTGTCCGCCACCGGGGAGATCCTTCTGTCCGCTAACACGCCCGTGACGGTCGTTGGTGGCTTGGGGTGCCTGAGCTTCCCTCCTGCCGTCCTCCCGATCGGAGCCAGGGTCGGTGGGCGGGGCGCGGCGTAGAACGGAGCGAGTCTGCGTGATCTCGTGGACCGGAGGGGCAACGACAGTGCGGGCGGCGATGACCTGTCAGCACACGACCTCTGAAGCAGGCCGCACGCTCGCTGATGCGCTCAACAAAAGGATCAAGGCGGAGCGACTCGGCCCCGCCCGTGGTCAGGGCCGGGAGAAGGCAGGGGGAAGGACAGTGGCTACGCCGCCAGAGACCCACGCGTTGCCGAGCTGGCGGAACCCATGTCGGCCAGCGCGGTGACAGACTCCCCGCATGACTGACCGGTGGCCCGAGATCGACGAGCACATCGTGTGCCATCGCATCCTTCCGGCAATGATGATCTTGCGGGAGGTGTTCGGCTACAGCATCCACGAGGCGATCGATGCCTTCGACACCCGGTACCGACTTCTTCGGGAGACCCGGCCGGACGACTTCACGGTCAGCCCCGAGGAGTACGGCAGGCACTTCTACAGCTGACGATCAAGATCCGGAACATGCGCGGAACGAGCGGACGTGACGGAGACGAGGCGGAGCGTTCGTGCGCACGTCAGCGGTTCTACTACCAGTGAGCCTTTTCATCCTCGGGTGGTTTCGTAGTTCTGTAGGACGGCGATGGCCTTGACGAGGTGGCCGGCCTTGCGGCCCGCACCCTGTCGCATGCGATGAGCGTGCCGTCCAGCACCAGCAGGTGCAGCCCGTCCTGTCTGGCCTTGCGCAGCGCCGCCGTCAGCTTCGGTGACCGCGCCGACAGCAGCGCCACCGCCTCCTGGACGTACCGCCAGGCCGTGCTCGTCGACACCTCGGCCCCCGCCCCGAGTTCGGCGAACGTCTCGCCTTTGCGCAGGTGAACCAGCACCAGCAGGGTTTGCTGCTCGGGGTTGAGCTAGCCGCCAGGCCGACCCGATCGCCTTGCGGTGCCGCCGGATCTGCCTTTATGCCGTCCAGGTCAACTCGAAGTCACCGTCATCGAAGCCGACTGCCACGCCTTCCAGGAAGTACGGCCAAGATCGCTCAGGTGCCAGGCGGCGGACTAGATCAACGGCGTGGTCCAGCATCGTCACAGTGCCATGCGCGGCATGCGCATTCAGGTCGGCCAGGAACAGGTAGCGCTCCATCGGCTGCCATTCAGCGTCGCAGGCCCAGTCGCCGGAGCCATCCTCCCGATCGAACTCTCGGCACCCACTCACATACAGGTGCCACGCCGAGTCTTCGGCAGCGGCCAACTCGACCAGGCCGAACCACAGTGCCCGGACCGTGGGAGTCGGCCCCGCCTGACCGACTATCTTGCGCCACCACGAACTCAAGGCTTCAGCATCGCTCACCTTTACGTCACCGCCATCCGGTTCGATCGACCGATTGTGCCTCCGGTGGGGGTCACTGGCTGCGGGGCCCCTGCGGCGACGGGCCACTGCTCGGGTGAGGATCAGGGCATGCCCGTGGGGTCAGGTCGGGGGTGCCTTGGAGTGGCAATTGGGTCTTGGCCGCGATGCCGAAGCCGGACACCTCGTCCCAGGGCACTACGCGCCAGAGGTCTTCCAGCGTTGTCCATATCCGTTGGACCAGTGGCCAGTCCGGACGGTCACCGCTCAATGTGAGCAGCGCTAGGAGATCGCTGCCCCATACGCCGTGGTCGTTGTCGGGGTCTGCTGCGATCACGGTGTCAGCGATGGACCGCATGCCGACATGGATCTCCAGCAGGAGGTAGTCGGCGGCAGGTTTCATGTCCTCGGTCGCAGTTGCCAGTTTGAAGCTTCGTACGGCTTCGGTCTCGGGACCGGACCACTCGCCGAGTTGGAGCGGGGGCGGGCCGAGGGATTCCCCGAGCAGTGGTGGTCCGCTCTCCAGCATGGCGTCGAGAACATGGTCCATGGCGGCCGCGGCGGTTTCCTGTTCTGTTGCCTTGCCGAAGAACGTGAGCTGATATGCCAATGCGCACCCCTTGACCACTACTCGCCCACCATAGTTCCGCTCTCCTCCCATGTCCGGTGTGCGGCCGCGGGCGGTGCGCACGGCGGGTGGGTGAGAAGGGGTGGGGCGGGTTTGGGCGAGAGAAGGTATGACGAACGTTCATCGCCGGACGAGGGCGGTCGCGGGTGGCGGTCCTCCGGGCAGTAGGTCGCTACGGTCGGCCGGTCCTTGGCCCGCGCCATCATCTCCCGTTCGAGGACGGGCACGAGAGCGGAGCGGCCGGTGACAGATGGAGTGAGCGCCGCCGAAGCCGTTCCGGAAGTGCGAGAGGACGTGGACGCGGAGGTCATCGCGGCGTCCCAGCGCGAGCCGGATCGGTTCACCGAGATCTTCGACCGCTACTACCCCGAGATCCACCGCTATGTGGACCGGCGGCTGGGGGCGGACGCCGCCGACGACATCGCGTCGGAGACCTTCCTGGTCGCCTTCCGCAAGCGGGCCCGTTACGACTCCGGACAGGGTCCGGCACGTGCGTGGTTGTACGGCATCGCCACGCGGCTGGTGAGCCGGCACCGCCGGGGCGAGGTCCGGCGGTACCGAGCGCTGGCCCGCGCCGCCGACCGCGGTGCGGGTGCCGAGGCGCACGAAAGCCACGAGGAGCGGGTGGCCTCCCAGGTGGCGGCGGCCGGAGTCGGCGGACGGCTGGGGGCGGCGCTGGCCTCGCTCTCCCCCGGTGACCGTGACGTGCTGCTGCTGGTGGCGCTGGCCGACCTCACCTACCCGGAAGTCGCCCAGGCCTTGGGGGTCAAGTACGGCACCGTCTGCTCGCGGCTCAGCAGGGCCCGCAAGAAGGTGAGCGCCGCCCTGGGCGGCGCCGACCCCACCCGGCACATCGACCGCGAAGGAGCATGACCATGGACATCGCGAATGGCCCCGTTCCGGGCGGGCGGGCGCCGGTGGACGAGTTGACGGCCGTCCAGGAGTTCCTGGCCGAGGAGCGGCCGGCCGCCATGAGCACCGTGACGGCGGCCAGGCGGCGGCTGGAGCGGGAGGCCGCCGCGAAGCGCGGGTTCGGTTCGCGGCTGCGGCCGGACGTCGTGAGGCCGGGCAGGCGGCGGATCGTCATGGCGACGCTGGGAGCGGCGACCGCGATCTCGGTCGCCGCGGGCGGCTACCACGCCTGGGTGACACGCCCGCTCTATCATCCCGAGCCGCTGGCAGCGCAGAGCGGTCCGGCCTCCGACTTCCTGCTCGCCGCCGCGGACGCCAAGGCCAGGCACATCACCGACGGACGGATCTGGTACGTGCGGAAGGTCCGGGGCCTCGCCATGGCGATCTCTTCCATCAAGAAGCCCGGCACCGTCTACCAGATCGTGGTCACGCGCAACGACTACAGCGTCGTGTCGAAGGACGGCAAGGTCGACGACGGCTGGAACGACGAAGGCCAGGACGACCTCGACGACGGCCTGGACCCGCACCGGGTCAAGTCCGACGACGTCCGGCCGGCCGGGCCCCGCGACAGGGCCGCCTGGGAGCGGGACGGCCGGCCCGACCAGCAGGATCTGGTCTTCGCAGAGAAGATCAAGGGCGACGAGCTGGTGATCCCGCGGCGAGGTCCCGAGGGGAGGGAGGGCGGTGAGCTGGACTTTGGTCCGGAGGAGGCCCGCGCCCTGCCGGCCGACCCCGAGGAGTTGCGCGCGGAACTGCTGAACTACGCGACCAGGTTCGACCACAGGCGCCTCCGGAACCCCGACCTCTATCTCTTCGTCCACGCGCCGCAGTTGTTGATCGACGATCCGGTCAGCGACCGGGTCCGGATCGCGACCTACCGGATCCTGGCCGCGCTGAAAGGCGTTCGCGTCGTCACCGCGACCGACCCGGCCGGCCGCACCGGACGCGCGGTCGCCATGCGGGAGACCACCCGCGAGCACGGCGTCATCGAGTGGCAGCTGTTCATCGACCCCGCGACCGGGCGGCTGACCGCCAGCCAGGGCATCGTCATCAGCCCGGGCACGGCCAACGCGGCGCTGCGGCCGGGCACCGCCGAGTTCACCGAGGTCGTCGAGCAGGCGGAGTGGACGAACAAGCCCGCCGAGCAGCTGCGGCCGAAGTGGTGGAACGACCCCGTTCGACGGGCATCGAACCAGGACTGAACCTCCCGCCGCCCCCGGCGCCCACCTCACCGTGGGCGCCTCGGCCGTTGGGTGCTCAGGTCAGTAGGGTGCGCTCGGCGGTGGTGGTGAGGGTTGTCGCCGTTTCCTCGACGGAGAGGGCGCGGCCGGTGTGCAGCAGGTCGAAGCTGTCGAAGCCGGTCAGTAGCCACAGGACGTCGGTGGCCCGGTCCACGTCGACGTCCGGGCGGAGCAGTTCTTGGTCGGCCAGGTGCCGGGCGAGTTCGGCCATGCCGCCGGCGCGGCCTTGTTCCATTCGCTGGATCGCACCGCCGACCGCGTTGGCGTCGAGCATGGCCATTGATTGCAGGACGCGCAGCACGTCGCGGTGGGCCGTGTACATCTCGACCACTCCCCGGATGCTGCCGCGCAGCGCTTCCCGCGCGTCGGGGTGGGCGGAGGCTTGGAGCATGCGGCCGAATCCGCCGCGCTGGAGCAGGTCGGCGCCGACGGCGTCGAACAGCCCGGCGCGCGAGCCGAAGACCAGGTACACGGTCGGACGCGCCACGCGGGCCATGCGGGCGATGCGGTCGATGCTGATCGGCTCCGAAGGCGCCTCGCGCAGCCGCTGGTAGACCGCGTCGAGTATGCGGCGCCGGGTCTCCTTCGCCGCCTCCGCGCGCAGGCGCTGCTCGTACTTGCGGGTGGCCATGGCCCATCACCCTAGCAATTGGCTTGACGGTCCGTATTTTGGAATACATGCTGTCATCTGAACTTGAGGGCGGGAGTCCCCGCCGCCGTCCGGGGCGGTGGGACGGCGGCCGCCGACGCCCAGGTGAGGAGGCGGCGATGCAGGTGATGATCCGCTGGAAGATCAAGCCGGAGCAGGTGGAGCGCGAACTGGAACTGCTGCGGGAGGTGTACGCGGAACTTCGGGCGGTCCGGCCGGACGGCCTGCGCTACGCGACCTTTCGGCTCGACGACGAGGTGACCTTCATGGACATCGTCGAACTGGACGACGGTCCCGAGGTCCTGCGGCGAATCGAGGCGTTCCAGCGGTACCGGTCGACCCTCGATGAGCGGTGCGACGAGGCCCCGGCGATGACGGCGCTGCACCAGGTGGACTGCTACGGATTCAACGCTGGGTCGTAGCCGTCCTGCACTTCCCGAACGAGTACCGACGGCAGAGTATTCGTCAGGCTGAACCGGACGGTGCCCGGCTCAGGTCCACGATGCAGAAGGGGTTGCCGTCCGGGTCGGCGAGGACGACGAAGTCGGGGTTCGGAGGGTACAGATCCCAATCGAGCCTGCTCGCGCCTAGGCCGACCAGCCTCTCGACCTCGGCCTCCTGCTCGGCGGTGGTGTCCACCAGCAGGTCGAGGTGGAGACGGGGATGGGGCTCGACGGGCGATTCGCTGCGCATCAGACCCAGGGCCCGGCCCGATCCGTCCGCATGATTCAGCGTCTTCCAGTTCGGGCCTTCCCATTCCGGGGAGGCGACCAGGTCTAGCGCGGAGGTCCAGAACGCCACGGCACGGGGAATGTCGGTCACACCGATCACAGGGAATCCGAGTCTCAGCACGTGACCGAGCTTAGAAGGCGCCGAGAGGACATCCCGGCCAGACCGAGCCGTGGCCGGCGCTCGCTCATACTGCGGCCGTTCGGGGGTGGCGCGCTCGGCCACGGCAAGGAACCGATCTTCGGTGTGGATCGTCTCAGCGGGGTGAGCGTGGCGACGACGGTCCTGCCGCTGGCCGGGGTGGCTCTCGGGTCTGCTGGGACGCTGATCGGGCAGTACCTCTCGACGCGGGTCGAGGCGCGGCGGGCGCGGTTCGAGCAGGCGAGCGCGGAACGGTCGGAGCGCAAGGAAGCGCTCATGGAGTTCCTGTCAGCGGCGCAGCAGGTGGAACTGTTCCTGGATCGGCTCTCGATGGGAGAGCGAGTCGAGGAGTCCGAGAAGTGGCAGTACCTGCACTCGCTCTGGCTCGCCAAAAAGGTCTTCGAACTCGTCTGCTCGCCCTCGGTCGCGCAAGCCGCCCACGACTACACCCTCGCCCTTCATGCGCTGCTCCGGGGACAGGACGCGGGTGCACAGTCCAAGCGTGAGCTCCGTTTCGCGTTCATGGAGGCCGCGCGCCGGGAGCTCGGAACGGCGGACGAGCCGCTGAGGCGGGATCCGCAGTTGCCCGCGCCCGGCGAGTAGCTACTCAGGGCGAGTGCGCTTGCGGCCGTATTCCGCGAGGGCGTGGAAGGCGGCCTTGGGTTCCCAGGGCAGGCCTGGGTGGGAGGTGCTCGTGCGGCCTTCCGGGAGGACCTTCACGACGCCGAAGGACGCCTTGTCGAAGTCGCGGTCGTCGCCTTCCGCGTGGGGCAGGTCGTAGCGGGCGAAGGTGTAGACGAAGGCCGCGTCGATTCCGGAGTCCTCGAAGATGTCGAGGAGTTCGCGCAGGTAGTCGGCCTGTTCCTGCTCGTCGCGGACGACCGGGCGGGTGAACCGCGCGGGACGGGCCCGGTCGTTCCATTCGATGACCTCGTCGCCGCGGCTCGCGATGGCGGCGGCGCCGCGGTAGGGGGCGCAGCCGAACTCGGTGACCGCCGCGGGCCTGCCGTGCGCCTTCAGGGCCTGGAGCCCGGCGGGGAGCTGGTCGGCGTTCTGCGCGTCGCGGTAGCCGGCGTCGGTGGCGACCACGTCGAACGCCGTCCAGTCGACGCCTTCGAAGGGCAGGGAGGCGTAGCCGATCCGGCCGCCGAACTCGGCCCGCACGGCCGCGACGGCCTTGCCGAGGAAGGCGTTGACCGCGGCGGGGAGAGTGGCGAGCGCGGTGCGCAGCCGCTGCGGGTCGGTCAGGACGGAGGCCCTTTCGTGGAGCGTGTCGCCGGGGAGGAAGCCCGCGGTGCAGATGGAGATCTCCGAGCCGGTGAGGAAGACCACCTCGGCGCCGTCGCGGCGCAGGCGCTCCGCGCGGGCCGCGCTGTCGGTCAGGAAGTCGAGGAGTTCGTCCTGGGTGAGGTCGTTGGTGAACGGGCAGTACCAGACCTCCAGCCCGGCCTCGGCCGCGAGGCGGGCGGCCGTCTCCAGCCGGTCGCGGTGGCCGCCGGTGATCCGGACGGCGTCGCAGCGCAGCTCGTCGCGGATGACGGCCATCTCGCGGCGGACGGTGTCCGGGTCGAAGGGTTCGCGGGTGGTGGTCCCGGCGCTGGTGAATCCCGTGTCGTAGTTGATGCCGAAGACGCGCATGGTCGTTCCTCCCGAAGATTTAGGGTACGCAACGTACCTTATAGCCTCCACGGCGGAGAAGGGCATCCGGCTTTCTTGGCGTACGCTTCGTACCCAAGGAGCTGAAGGGGAGGCATGGCCGGGAGCGGAGGGTCGCGGCGGCGCGGGGCGGCGCTGGAGGAGGCGATCCTGGAGGCGGCGGCCGAGGTGCTGCGGGAGTCCGGCGCGGCCGGCCTGACCATGGACGAGGTGGCCCGGCGCGCCGGCACGAACAAGAACGCGATCTACCGGCGCTGGCCGAACCGTGTCGCGCTCGGGGTCGCCGCGTACCGCCGGCTGGCCGACGCGGAGACCACGGTGCCGGACACCGGTTCGCTCCGCGACGACGCGCTCGACCTGCTGCGCCGCGCCAACAGCACCTGGTCGTCGCCGTACGGGGAGATCCTGCGCGGACTGATCGCGGCGGCCGGGGGCGCGCCGGAAATGCTCGCCGAGCTGCGGGAGGGCGGCGGTGGCGGCGCTTACGAGGCGGCGTGGCTGACCGTGCTCGGGCGGGCGGTGGCGCGGGGCGAGGCCGCGCCCGAGGCGCTGCATCCGCGGGTCGCGTCCACGCCCGTGGCGCTGCTGCGCAACGAGTACATGGCCCGGGGCGTCCCGGCCGTGCCGGACGGCGTGCTCGTCGAGATCGTGGAGGAGGTCTTCCTGCCGCTGGTCCGGGGGCGCGGCGCCGTCAGCGGATCAGGTTCTTGATGCCGCGGGCCGCCAGGTAGGCGGGGTCCTCGGCACGGCTCTGCAGGACGATGGCCGGACGCTCTCCCCGGTCGACGAGTTTCATGAACGGGTCGAAGAGCCGGGTGAGGTCGGCCAGCGGGATCTCGTCGTCGGGCAGCACGAGGGCTGTGGCGCGCGGCGACGGCGCGGGAGGGCGGGCGTCGTACTCGGCGATGAGCTTCCGGATCGTCCTGCCGATCGGTTTGAGTTCGCGGTCGTTGGTGAACAGGCCGAGGTCGTATTCGAGGTCGACGTATCCGCTGAGTGCCGGGTTCAGGTCGTGGGAGTCCCACCAGGTGATGCCGAAGAGGCCGGCGCAGTCGGCCATGGCGCGGATCGACCGCTCGGTCCATGCGGGGATGTCGGCGGCGTCCATCCAGACGGTGGAGACGCCCGTCTCCTCGATCCAGACCTGGCGCTTCAGGTCGGTGTGGAAGGCCTTGATGAGCTCGATGAAGAACTCGGAGTAGTGCGTGGACGAGGTGGAGAGGGAACCGTAGCGCTGGATCACCTGCGTCCAGCCGGCCCAGGTGTGGTTCGCGGTCATCGTGCCGGAGGTCGCGAGGCCGTGGCGCGTCCAGTACTCGTCGTTCTGCCACGGCCAGTGGTCGATGCCCGAGACGTGGACCTTGCCGGGAGCGACCTTCTCGCAGGTCTCGAAGAGGGCGGTGTGCCAGGCGTCGCCCTGGGCCCGGGTCGCCGCCATTCCCAGGGGCTTGGCGAACCAGTGGATCTCGTTGGACAGGTCGAAGCCCATGAAGCGGCGGTGCCGTCCGACGCGTTCGGCGATCCGGGTGAGGAGCCGCTACTCGCGCTCGATCGCCACCGGGTCGGTGAGGACGTTGCGGATCGCGCCGTCCCCGTTGCCGATGAGGTGCGGCGGGACGAACAGGACGCCGCTGACGGCGCCGTTGAGGACGGTCACCTGCACGTCCAGGCGGCGGCGGTCGGCGAGGTCGAGGAGTTCTTCGAGCCGGTCGAGCTGCTCGCCGCGCACGTAGGAGGCGTTGGGCTGGAGCTCCGACCAGATCAGCATGATGCGGATGTGGTCCATGCCGAGGGACGCGATGTCGTCGAGGTCGGCGGCGATCGAGGCGCGGTCCCAGTCCGCCCAGGAGAACCACCAGTTCTTGCTCGGCACGTAGTTCACGCCGAACCGGAGCCGGCGGCGCGGGCGGTGGCCCGGCCGCGCGGCGTCGGCGCGGGCCGCGGGGACCGGCATGGTCGTCGCCGCGGCGGCCCCCGCGGTCACGCCGATGAACTTCCTCCGGTCGATCGGCGATGCGGCGGGGCGTTCTGGCACGGGCCCTCCAGGAGTCGCGTCCGGACCCCGGAGACTAGGGGTGTCCCATATGTCCGACTAGGCGTCTTTCATGCTTTTCATATGGCCCGCCGTCAGGACTCCTCGAGCGTCCTCGGCGCGGTGGAGGCGCGGATGGCGAGGCGGGGACGCAGGCGCTCGGACGGGGCCGTCCGCCCCGCGAGCAGCTCGGCGAGCAGGTCGAGAGCCCGCGCGCCCATCTCCCGCATGGGCGAGACGACGCTCGTGAGCGGGATGGGCAGTTCCGCCGCGAGGGGCGTGTCGTTGTAGCCGGCGACCGCGACGTCCTGGCCGGGACGCAGGCCGTGGTCGCGCAGGGCGCCGAGCGCGCCGATGGCCGCGAAGTCGTTGACCGCGAAGACGGCCGTGGGCGGCGGGTCGTGGCGCAGGAGGCGTTCGGCGGCGTCGCGCCCGCCGGCCGCGTCGAACCCGCACTGGACGACGTGGGAGTCCGGCACGGGGAAGCCCGCCTCCCGGTAGCGGTCCACGAAGCCGGCGGTGCGGTCGGCGCCGGTGCTGGCGAAGGGCTCGCCCGCGATGACGCCCACGCGCCGGTGGCCCAGGGCGAGGAAGTGGTCGGCGACCAGGCGGCCGCCGAGAAGGTCGTCGCAGGTGACGGACGGGTGCCGCCCGGCGTGCCGGCTGACCAGGACGAACGGGACGCGCCGCTCGGCGAACTCGTCGAGGAAGGCGGCGTCGGTGTGCGCGTCACCGAAGACCAGGCCGTCGACGTGGCGGGACAGCGCCAGTTCGGTGCGCGCCCGCTGCTGCTCCGGCCGGTCGTGGCTGTTCATGACGAAGGTGGTGAGGCCGTGCCGCGCGGCGGCGTCCTCGATGCCCTCGTAGACCGTGGCGAGCACCAGGTCCGACAGCCGGGGGACGAGGACGCCGACGAGGTTGCTGCGCCGGGTGCGCAGGCTGGTGGCGTGCGGGTTGGGGCGGTAGTCCAGCCGGGCGGCCCAGCGCCGGATCTCCTCGGCGGTCTCGCGGGACGCGGCGCGCTGGGCGTCCTCGGCGGAGCCGTTGAGCACCCGGGACACCGTGGAGACGTCGACGCCCGCCGCCTGCGCGATGGTCCGCAGCGTCGCGGGCCGCCGCCGGTCGCTCCGGGCCACTAGTCCGCCCTCCTGTCACCGCGCCCTTGACAGGGCCGCCGTCCGGTGTCTTTTATACAACCCAAACGTTTGACCCAATCGTTTGGGTCACCAAATGATCCACCCGGTCGAGGGGAAAGAGGCGAGCCGTGGCACGAAGGGGCGACGCGGGGAGGCCGGCGTGATCGGCCTGCCGCCGGGGGCGGGCTGGTTCGCCCGCCATACGGTCGCGGGACTGGCCGACGCCCTGCGGGACGGGCGGACGTCCCCGGGGGAACTGGTGGAGCGGGCGCTGGCCGAGGCGTCCCGGCTCGAAGCGCTCAACGCGTTCGTCACGCTCGACGGGCCCGGGGCGCGCGCGGCGGCGGAGCGCGCCGGACGGGAACTGGCCGCGGGCCTGGACCGGGGCCCCCTCCACGGCATCCCCGTGGCGTTCAAGGACGTCATCGACACCGCCGGGCTGCGCACCACGAGGGGTTCCCGCCACCACGCGGAGCGGGTGCCCGAGCACGACGCCGAGTGCGTGCGCCGGCTGCGCGCGGCCGGCGCGGTCATCGTCGGGAAGACCGCGACGCACGAGTTCGCCTTCGGTCCGACCGGCGACCGTTCGCTGAACGGGGCGACCCGCAACCCGTACGGGGACGGGCGGCTCGCGGGCGGGTCCAGCAGCGGGTCGGCCGCGGCCGTGGCCGCCGGGATCGTGCCGCTCGCGGTGGGCACGGACACCGGCGGATCGGTGCGCATCCCCGCCGCGTGCTGCGGGATCGTCGCGCTCAAGCCCACCCTGGGCGCGGTGCCGACCGGAGGCGTCTTCCCCGTCTCGGCCTCCCTGGACACGGTCGGCCCGATGGCGCGGACCGCCGATGACTGCCTGCTGCTGTGGAACGCACTGGTCGGAGGCGACGCGCCGGCCCCGGACATCTCCGGCGCCCGCGTCGGCTGGGTGGCGCCGGACGCCGTCCACCCGGTGGATCCGCGCGTGAGCGCGGCTGCCCGCGCCGTGGTGGAACCCCTGATCGTTCGGGACGTCGCGGTCCCTGACATCGCGCGGCTGCGCTGGGCCTACACCGCGATCCAGGGCGGCGAGGTCCACCGGCTCCATGCGGAACGGATGGCCGCCGCGCCGGAACTCTACGACGAGGAGGTCCTGGCGCGCCTGCGCGCCGCCGGGCGGTTCACCGCCGAGGACACCGCCGCGGCCCGCGAACTCCGTGAGCGGGTCCGGGGCGCGGTGACGGACCTCTTCGGACGCTTCGAGTTCCTCGCCATGCCCACCGTTCCGGTCGTCCCCCCACCGCTCGGCGCCCGGACCCTGGCGCTGAACGGGACGCCCGTCGACGTCCGCGCCGCGCTGCTGGCGTTCACCAGCCCGTGGAGCGTGCTCGGACTCCCCGCCGTCAGCCTGCCCGCCGCCCTCATCGACGGGCTGCCTGCCGGTGTCCAACTGATCGCCCCGCCGGGGGCCGAGCGCCTGCTGCTCGCCGCCGCCCGTCACCTGGCCAAGACGACGTCCGCTGCCCGGCCCTGAAGGAGCAGCCCAGGCCGACCGTCAGCCCGGGGCACCGCACCAAGAAAGGCCCCGCTTTCGGCGTACCGGCCGGCTCGACCGTGTCGGCACCGTGCTCGCCGCCGTGTCACCTCGCCCACGCTTCCGCTTCCCGGCCGCCGGCAAGCACATCCGGGACGCGGTCAATGCGCAACGAGAACGTCCGCGTGCTCGCTGTTCGCGCCGCTTCCGGCTGGTGGCGGGGCGGGAGCGGCGGCTCGGGCGGCGTCCAGGGCGCCGATCGTGGTGGCCAGGGCGAGGAGCACCATCGCGATCCGGAGTGCGATGCGCAAGATCTTCATCTGTGGGATCCCCCGATCCGTCGACTGGATCCTGTACTCCGTGTGATGCGGACGGACCGGGACGTGTTCTCCAAACTCCTCAGAAAAGGAGCAACAGGCGGTTCGGCGGACGGGTCACGTGAGTTGGGGAGCCGGTGCGGTGGCCTGCTCGCGCCGCCAGAGCGCGCGGTAGGGCCCGGGGCGGTCCAGGAGGTCGGCGTGGGTGCCCCGGTCGGCGACGCGGCCCCCGTCCAGCACGATGATCTCGTCGACGGCCTCCAGGCCGGCGAGCCGGTGCGTGACCAGCAGCGTCGTCCGGCCCTCGGTGGCGGTGAGGAGGTCGGCGGTCAGCTCGTCGGCGGTCGCGATGTCGAGGTGCTCGGCGGGCTCGTCGAGGAGCAGGATCGGGAAGTCGGCGAGGAGCGCGCGGGCCAGGGAGATGCGCTGGCGCTGGCCGCCGGAGACCTGGGCGCCGTGCTCGCCGACGCGGGTTTCGAGGCCGTCCGGGAGGGACTCGACCCAGTCGAGGAGCCGGGCGCGGCGCAGCGCGTCGCGGATCTCCTCGTCGGTGGCGCCCGGGCGGGCCAGGCGGATGTTCTCGCCGATGGTCGAGTCGAACAGGTGCGCGTCCTGGGCGCAGAGGCCGATGACCCGCCGGACGTCGTCGCCGGAGAGCGCGCGCAGGTCCACGCCGTTGAGGGACGTCCGGCCGCCGGAAGGTTCCAGGAAGCGGAGCAGGACGGAGGTCAGGGTGGTCTTGCCCGATCCGCTAGGGCCGACGATCGCGCAACGGCGGCCGGGCGCCAGGTCCAGGGAGACGCCGTCGAGGGCGTAGGGCGCGTCGGGCGTCCACCGGGCTCGGAGGTCCTCGACCGCGAGGGTGTAGGGCGCCGCAGGCAGCGGGGCCGGGGCGTCCGGCTCCCGCACCGGGGGCGGGGTGTCCAGGACGGCGAAGATGCGCGCGGCCGAGCGGCGGACCCGCTCCAGGTACTGCGCGGCCATGGGAAGCCCGGCGACGACCTCGAACGCGGCCAGCGGGAGGAGGACGACGACCGCGAGCAGGACGCCGTCGAGTGCTCCCGAGCGGACGGCCGGTACGCCGACGGCGAGACTGCCCCACACGGCCAGACCACCGGCAAGGGCGGAGATGGCGGCGCCCGCCCCCGCGGTCGTGGCGGAACGGGCCGTGGCGCGCGTGAAGTCGCGATCGAGCTGTGCGGCCTTGGCGAGCTGCTCAGGCGCGGCGCCGTAGGCGATGAGCTCCGGTGCGCCCTGCAACGTGTCGACGACGTGCGAGGTGAGTTCGCCGCGCAGGTCGGTCGTGCGGCGTTCGGCGCGGCGGGAGAGGACGGACGACAGCCAGGGGGCGGCGAGCCCGGCGAGCAGCAAGGCCAGCAGGAGGACGACGCCCGCCGAGGGAAGCAGAAGCCAGGCGAGTCCGACGGAGGCCCCGCCGACGACCGCCGCCACGGTGCAGGGCAGCAGCACCCGCAGGAAGAGGTCCTGGACGGCGTCGACGTCGGCGACGAGCCGGTTCAGCAGGTCGCCGCCGCGGAAGGCGGGCAGGCCGGAGGGTGCGAGCCGCTCCAGCCGCTCGTACACGCGGGCCCGCAGGTCGGCGAGGATCCGGAACGTAGCGTCGTGCCCGGCGAGGCGCTCGACGTACCGGAACACGCCCCGGCCGAGTCCGAACGCGCGGACCGCCACGATCGCGACCATCAGCATGAGCACCGGCGGGTGCTGCGCCGCGCGCGAGATCAGCCACGCCGACGTCGCCATGAGCCCGACCCCGCTGCCGAGCGCCAGCACTCCGAACAGCACCGCCAGGGCGAGCCGCCCCCGCGCCGGCCGGGCGAACCGGAGAAGCCGGAAGATCATGCCCTCACCCCCGCCTCGTCCGCGAAGCCGTCGCCGCGGGCCGAGCCCTCCGTCGCAGGGAGCCCGCAGGTTTCACGTGAATCATTCGCGCTCATGTCGTCACCAGGGCCGGGGTGAGCGGGACCGTGCGGTCGGCCATCGCGGCCAGCGCCGGGCGGTGGGCCACGAGGATCACCGTGCGGGACGCGGTCAGGCGGCGGACGGCGTCGAGGACGGCGGCCTCGCTTTCGGCGTCCAGGTTGGAGGTCGGCTCGTCCAGCAGGAGGAGCGGGGCGTCGCGGAGGAACGCGCGGGCCAGGGCGATGCGCTGCCGCTGGCCCGCGGACAGGCCCGCGCCGCGGTCGCCCAGGGGCGTGTCGAAGCCCGATGGCAAGGCCTCGACGAACGCGAGGGCGTTGGCGGCGCGGGCGGCTTCACGGACCTCGGCGTCGGAGGCGTCCGGGCGGCCGAGGCGGATGTTCGCGGCGACGGAGCCGGCGAACAGGTGCGGGCGCTGCGGCACCCAGGCGATCCGCTCCCGCCAGGCGTCGGGCGAGAGGTCGGCGAGGTCGTCCCAGTCGACCAGGACCCGGCCCGAGTCCGGCCGGACGAAGCCGAGCAGCACCGAGAGCACGGTCGACTTGCCCGCACCGCTCGGACCGACGAGCGCGACCGTCTCGCCCGGGTGGACGGTGAGCGAGAAGTCGTCGAGGGCGGGAACGTCGCGGCCGGGGTACGTCACCGTCACACCGTCCAGGCGGAGCGTCGCGCGGTTCGGGTCGGGGACGTCCCGCCGCGTCCCGGCGGGCGGCAGCGGAGTCTCGAGGACCTCGAAGATCCGCGCGGCGGCGGTGAGGCCCTCGACGCTCGCGTGGTACTGCGCGCCGACCTGGCGGAGGGGGAGGTAGGCCTCCGGCGCGAGGATCAGGACGAGCAGCGCGGTCTCCAGCCCGAGGCCGCCCTCCACCAGCCGGAGCCCGATCGACACGGCGACCAGCGCGACCGACAGGGTGGACAGCAGTTCGAGGACGAGGGCGGACAGGAACGCGATCCGCAGGGTGGACATCGTCGCGCGCCGGTGCCGGTCGGTGATCTCGCGGATCCGGTCCGCCTGCGCGCGGGCCCGGCCGAAGATCTTCAGCGTGGGCAGCCCGGCGACGACGTCCAGGAAGTGGGCGGCGAGCAGGGAGAGCGTCCGCCACTGCCGGTCCATCCTGCGCTGGGTGGTGAGCCCGACCAGGATCGCGAAGACGGGGATGAGCGGCAGCGTCGCCGCGATCGTCACCGCGGACAGCCAGTCGCCCAGCAGGATCCGCGCGCCGACCGCCACCGGGACGATCACCGCGAGGACGAGCTGCGGCAGGTAGCGGGAGAAGTAGTCGTCCAGCGCGTCGATCCCGCGGGTGGCGAGGGTGGCGAGCTCGCCGCTGCGCTCGCCGGACAGCCAGCGCGGCCCGAGGGCCAGGGCGCGGTCGAGCAGCCGGCCGCGCAGCTGCGACTTCACCGCGGCGGACGAGCGGTGCGCGGCGACCTCCTGGAGCCACGCGACGAGCGTCCGCCCGAGGACGACGGCGAGGAGCAGCAGCAGCGGGGTGCGCAGGTCGTCGAGCGAGGCGCCGCCCAGGAAGGCCCGGGTGAGCATGTCGGCGAGGAGCGTCGCCTGCGCGATGATCAGCCCGGCGGTGGCCGTGCCGAGCAGCACGGACGCCGCCAGGAAGGGGCGCGTCGTGCGGGCGTGGCGCAGCAGCCGCGGGTCGAGGGGTTTCATGCGACCGGCTGCTTCACGGGGATGTGGGACGTGCCGATCCGCTTGCGGAAGACCCAGTACGTCCAGCCCTGGTAGATCATCACGATCGGGGTGAACACCACGGCCACCCACGTCATGATCTTCAGCGTGTAGCCGGAGGACGCGGCGTTCGCGGTGGTCAGGCCGCCGGTGCCGAGCGTGGACGGCAGGACGTCCGGGAACAGCGCCAGGAACAGGGTCGCGACGGCGAGCACGATGGCGGCGCCGGTCCCGATGAACGCCCAGCCCTCGCGGCCGCGCCGGTTGGCCGCCGCGGCGGCGAGCAGGCCGGCGGCGGCGCCCGCGGCGGTGAGCCAGGTGACGGGCTTGCCGTACTGGAGCTGGGTGATCAGCAGGAACCCGCCCCCGGTGACGACCGCGGCGACCACGGCGAACTCCGCGATCCGGCGGGCCCGCGCCCGGACGCCCCCGGACGTCTTGAGCGCGAGGAACACCGCGCCGTGCAGCAGGAACAGCGTCACGGTGGTGAGCCCGCCGAGCAGCGCGTACGGGCTGAGGAGATCGGCGAGCGATCCGGCGTACTCGTGGTCGGCGGCCAGCGGCACGCCCCGCACCATGTTGGCGAACGCGACGCCCCACACGAACGCGGGCACGAGGCTGCCCCAGAAGATCGCCTTGTCCCAGCGGGCCCGCCAGCGGGCGTCGTCGCGCTTGCCGCGGTACTCGAACGCGACGCCGCGGACGATCAGCGCGAGCAGGATCGCGAGAAGCGGCAGGTAGAAGCCGCTGAACAGGGTGGCGTACCACTCGGGGAACGCGGCGAAGGTGGCGGCGCCGGCGACGATGAACCACACCTCGTTGCCGTCCCACACGGGGCCGATGGTGTTGATGACGACGCGGCGCTCGACGTCGTCGCGGCCGAGCACGGGCAGCAGCATCCCGACGCCGAAGTCGAACCCCTCCAGGAAGAAGTAGCTCGTCCACAGGAAGGCGATGATGATGAACCAGGCGGTGGTGAGTTCCATGACGGGGCCTCAGTAGGCGAACGCGAGCGAGCGCTCGGAGTCGGAGTCGGATCCGGGGCCGTCGGACGGCGGCGGCAGCACCTCGTCCTCGGACGGCGGCCCGGCCTTGGCGTACTTGAGCATCAGCCCGGTCTCGATGACCAGGAGGACGCCGTAGAGCACGGTCAGCGACACGACCGAGATGAGCATCGACGTGGCCGTGACGCCGGGGGAGACGCTGGACGCCGTCTTCAGCACCCCGAACACCGACCAGGGCTGCCGCCCCATCTCGGTGAAGATCCATCCGGCGGAGCTGCCGATGAAGGGCAGGGTCAGCGACAGGATGCCGATCCGGTACACCCAGGGGTTGGAGGGGAGCCGGCCGCGCCGCAGCAGCCACAGCCCGGCCAGCGAGACCAGCGCCATGACCATCCCGGCGCCGACCATGACGCGGAAGTTCCAGTAGATGACCGGGATCATCGGCCGGTAGTCGCCGGCGCCGTAGCGTGCCTCCTCGGCGGCCTGGACGTCGTTGATGCCCTTGACCTCGCCGTCGAGGGTGCCGGTGGCGAGGAAGGACAGCACCCGCGGCACCTTGATCCCGAAGACCTCCTCGTCGCCGTTCAGCGTCCCCACGGTGAAGATCGAGAAGGACGCGGGCTGCTCGGTCTCGTAGAGGGCCTCCGCCGCGGCCATCTTCATCGGCTGCTGCTCGGTCATGACCTTGCCCTGCAGGTCGCCGGTGATCGCGACGCCGATGGACGCGATCGCGGTGACGGCGAGGGCGAGCTTCAGCGACGGCCGGAACACCTCGACGTTCCTGCGGCGGGCCAGGTGCCAGGCGCTGACGCCGGCCATGAACATGCCGCCGGTGGCGAACGCCGCCGTCATCGTGTGGGGGA
Organism: Spirillospora sp. NPDC049024; assembly: GCF_040649235.1. Lineage (NCBI taxonomy): Bacteria > Bacillati > Actinomycetota > Actinomycetes > Streptosporangiales > Thermomonosporaceae > Spirillospora > Spirillospora sp. NPDC049024. The sequence continues at coordinate 257,104 of NZ_JBEZFD010000004.1, read as the reverse complement.
ACGCGACGAGCTGGGTCGAGTTGGTCAGGACGGCCCAGAAGTCGGTGAGGACGGCGCGTCCGGACTCGTGGTCGATCCGGTAGCCGACGGGGTGCTGCATCCAGGAGTTCGCGGCGAGGATGAAGTAGGCCGACAGCAGCGTCCCGACGTGCACGATCCAGATGCAGGCGAGGTGCAGCCGCTTCGGCAGCCGGTCCCAGCCGAAGATCCACAGGCCGAGGAAGGTCGACTCGACGAAGAAGGCGAGCAGGCCCTCGATGGCGAGCGGCGCCCCGAAGATGTCGCCGACGAAGCGGGAGTAGTCACTCCAGTTCATGCCGAACTGGAACTCCTGCACGATGCCGGTGACGATCCCCATCGCGAAGTTGATCAGGAAGAGCTTGCCCCAGAACTTGGTGGCGCGCAGGTACGCCGTCTTCCCCGTCCGCAGCCAGGCCGTCTGGAGCACCGCGACCAGTGCGGACAGCCCGATCGTGAGCGGGACGAAGAGGAAGTGGTACACGGTGGTGATCCCGAACTGCCACCGGGCTATGTCGACGGTGTCCATGGGCGCAGGCCTCTCCCGCTCAAGTACTACAGGCTGTAGTACTACATCCTGTCAGAAATACTACGAGCTGTAGTACTACGAGCGGTCGTTAGTTGGGTCACTCGCCCCTGACATGGCCGGACGGGGCGGCGCGAGGGGTGCGCCGCCCCGTCCAGGGCTGGTGTGCGTTCGGTATGCGGGGCCGCGTGAGCGCGGCGGTGGGTCAGCTAGTGGGGCGCGGGACGAGGCAGCCCGGGCGGTTGAAGTCGAGGACGCTGCCGGGGGCGATGCACGCGGCCAGGATGTAGGTCTCCTGGGCGTAGCCGATGTGCGGGTGCACCGTGATGTTGCCGGACTCGTCGACCTCGCACGGGTTGTTCAGCGTGCAGCGCTCGCCGTCCTCGTTGATGGTGTTGTTCGCCCCGACGACCTTGCCGGTGGAGGCGTCGACGAGCGGGGAGCCCGACGTGCCGCCGATGACGTCGCACTCCGGGGTGTAGCGGATCGAGTCCTTCCACGTCCACTCCCCTTCGCGGACGCGGTAGGCGAACCCGTCGATGGCGCAGGAGTAGATCTTGCGCCAGTAGCCGGAGACCACGCGCACGTCGGCGCCCGCGGTGGGGTGGTCGAGCGAGAGCTGGAGCGCCGGCGTCCGGTAGGACTGCTGGATGCTCGCGTAGCTCCGGTTGAGCTTGTACAGGGTCACGTCGGTGTCGGTCATCGTGGAGTACAGCACCGTCGTGGCGCGCAAGGTGCCGAGCGTGCCCGACCCGCTGGAGTTGAGCAGCTTGAACGTGCGGCTGGACGGGCGGTTAGTGATCACCTGGCCGGCGCTCGGCATGCCGCCCTCGTAGCAGTGGCCGTTGGTGAGCACGAGCGCCGGGTCGCTGTCGGCGGCGGCCGGGGTGCGGACCAGCGAGCCGGAGCAGTTGCTGAGGGCGACGATCCCGGTGAAGTCGACGGCCTTGACCTGGGCGGAGGGGGCGGGGGCGGCGGTCGGGACGGCGGCGGAGGCGGTGGGGGCGCCGGCGGTCAGCGCCGCGGCGCAGGCGGCCGCGGCGGCGAGCACGCCGAGAGTGCGTCTGTGCATGGCGGGGGGTCCTCTCCGGTGAGGGTGGCAGCGTGATGCTAACCAGGCCTCCGCCGCCCAGAAATAGCGAAAATGGACAAAAAGGAGAGCGCCGCGAATCTGGCACGCATTGCAAAGCCGGACCCGCGGCGCTCCCCCGGGGATCAGTAGTGGAACGCCGAGGTCATCCTCGCGCCCTTGGTGCCGAGGTTGACGACGGACGCCCCGCCGGAGGGGACGGTCCGGCAGAACGCGCCGCCGTAGCCGTCCGGAAAGACGAAGAGGCCCCAGACGGCGATCCAGTCCTCGACCGCGCCGGTCTCCGCGTTGAGCATCGGCTCGCTCACGGGGACCACGCGGCGCTGGACGATGTAGTCCTCCTTCAGGCAGTCGGCGACCGTCTCGGCCCACTCGCGGTCGGTCTGGTCCCAGCCCGCGCGGACGCCCCGTCCCGAAAGGCCCGCGACCGGCTTGAGGATCAGCTCCCGCCGCTCGGCGCGGACCTGGTCGGCGAGGTCAGGGGTGAGGGTGCGCGTCCACGGCAGGATCCGGTCGATCAGGGCGTTCTCGTCCGGCGTCAGGTCCGCACGCATGGCCGGATCGGAGACCAGGGGCAGGCAGCTCTTGTAGCTGAACATGGACGCCGTCAGGGGAGTCCACAGGACGACCCTGCCCTCCTCGTAGGCGCGCATGATGGTCTCGACGGGCTCGTCGTTGCGCGGGTCCCTCGCCATCTGGTGGGCGGAGAAGTACCGCAGGACGAGGTCGATCGGGCGGTCGTGCAGGTACAGCCGGCCGTCCCTCTCTTGCACCTGGTGCACTTCGCCGATGAGCAGCTCGATGCCGCACCGCTTCATCGACTCCTGGAAGGAACGGTGCAGCCCCTCATACGCCGCCATCCCGTCGACGGCCTCGAGCGTGGCGACGACGGGCGCCTCCTTCTGCGTGGCCTGGACGAAATACCGCGCGATGGCCGCCGGAGTGTCGACGCTCGACAGGCCGTGCTCGTCGGCGAACGCGGCGAACTCCTTGTGGCCGAGCAGGGTGCGGTTGACCTCGCTCATGTCGACGCCGCCGAGTTCGCTGCCGATGTTGAACTCCAGCAGCCGGAACTGCGAGCCGTCGTCGTAGAGATCGGCCCGTCCCCACAGGACGGGCTCCGCATCGAACCGGGTCATGAGGTCGGTGCGGCGCGCGTCCGCGCCGATCGCGGCGCAGAACTTCCTGCGGTCGCCGTCGAACAACCGGTCCGGCAGGGACGCCATCAGCCGGAACAGCCCGGCCAGGTCGTCCGCGGCCTGGCGCGTCCGCGCCTCCGACGACAGCAGCGGCCGCGTCCCCAGGTACTTGCCCCACGCCTGGCCGAACACGGGCGGGAACTCGACCTCCGACATGACGTCGCGCAGGGGCCCCTCGGCGGCGGCCGCCATGTACTTCGCGGTGACCATCAGGCGGTCTCCTCCACGTCCACGACCAGGTCCTTCTCGATCTTGCGGATGACCTCGCGGTCGGCGTAGATCTGCTCGGCGTCCTCGTGGGCGAGGATGATGTAGCCCATCGTCATGCTCGCGAACAGGTCCGTGCTGGCGTCGACGCGGTCGCCGGTGCTCACCAGGTGCACCGGCGAGTGGTAGCTGGGCAGGTCGCGCGCCTGGTCGTAAATCTCGGCGTTGCGCACGATCCCGGTGGAGTGCGACATGAGGAACACGGCCATGACGTTGCGGCGCAGCGTGTAGCCGGGCGGCATCTGCGGGCCGAGGCCGCGGCACACGTCCACGATCCTCGTGACCTGGCTCTCCCCGGTGGCGATCTCGGTCACCGCGGGGTTGCCCGCGCCGGCCAGCCGCGCGTTGACCTCCAGCAGGCGCGGCCCGTCCGGGGTCATCATGATCTCGGTGTGCGCCGCCCAGTTGCGCAGGCCCACCGCGTCCAGCGCGGCGAGCCCGTAGTCGATCAGCTCGCCGTAGGCGTCGGTGTCGTAGGGGAGCCACTCGACGAAGTCGTACACCGCGATGCCCTCGCCGAACGGGACCCGCCGGTACCGGATGATGTCGGTGATCGAGTGCCGGCCGTCGTGGCTGACGGTGTCGATGGCGTACTCGGTGCCGGTCATCATCTCCTGGACGAGGACCTCCTCGGCCAGCACGTCGAGCTTGTCGCGGGTGCCGAGCATGGCCGTGAACTGCTCGCGCCACCCCTGCCCGCCGGGCGCTCGGCTGACCCCGACGGTTCCGGCGCTCGTCGGCGGCTTGACGACGAGGTCCTTTCCGGCGAGGCCCTCCCGCTCGATCCAGGCGGCGACCTCCTCGGGGTCGGTCGTGGAGATCTGCCGGGGGACGGGCAGCCCCGCCTCGGCCAGGGCCTGGTGCATGAGGTACTTGTGCCGCCGGGCGTCGACCAGCTCCGGGACGTTGGAGAACTCCGGCGCGAGGGCGTCCGAGCACTCCTGCGCGAGCCGCAGCGCCGCCTCGACGCCGGGGATGACGGCGATCGGCTTCAGCGCGCCGAGCCGGGCGATCGTCTCCGCCATGTCGCCGTGGTGGTTGATGACCGCGTCGTAGTTGCCCGGGTCGTGCGAGGAGTGCAGCGGCGCGAGCGCGGGTCCCGTGTAGTCCATCACGGCCACCGGGCTGAAGCCCGCCTCCCGGAGCGCGGGAGCGACCATCGCCGCGGAGGTGAAGGGCCGCACGATTGCGACGACTGGCTTGTCCATGGTGGTCACCTTCTGTTTCGGTCGTTCCGTTCGTTGCGCGGGGGTCGTCCTCGCGGGCGCCGCCGCCGTCGTCCGTGCCGTGTCGTCCCGGCTCACTCGCCGGCCTCGGCCGCGGCGGCCGGCTCCAGGGCCGGGCCCGGCTCCTCGGCCGGGCGCCGCCGCCCCAGCCCGGCGCCCGCGGCCACGGCCGCGGCGCCCACGAGCCCGAAAGCCCCGGTCAGCACCCAGACGCCCGAGCCCCACGCGTGCCACGCCGCGACACCGATCATGGGGCCGACGGCGTAGCCGACCTGCTGCGGGATCGTCGCCGCCGCGATGTAGCGGGCGCGCAGCGCGGTCGGCGCGACGAGGCCGGGGTAGGCCATCATGGACGGCGCCGCGATGATCTCCCCGAACGTCCACACGACCGTCGCGAGGAGGAGCAGCGCCACGGGCGTGGGGCCGGTGTAGATCAGATGTCCGGCGCCGAGCATCGCCATGCCGAGCGTCATCGGCACCCCGATCGGCAGGCGCTGGAGCCACTTGGACAGCAGCACCTCGAAGGCGATGACGATGCCGCCGTTGACGGTCAGCAGCATCGCGAACACCCGCTCGTCGTGGCCCGAGCCCGTGACGAACAGCGGCAGGGCGGCCGACGACTGGATGTAGGTCATCGCGGTGAGGAAGAGGCCGAGCACGACGAGCATGAACCGCCGGTCGGCCAGCACCTGCCCGTAGCCGGCGCGGTCCTTGCCGGACCCGCCGCCGGCGACCTCGGGCTCGGCGTCCGACCGCAGCGCCAGGTAGGCGACCACGCCGAACGCCAGCGACGTCGCCGCGTCCACGTAGAACAGCGCGCCGTAGGACGCGTAGGTCAGCAGCAGCGCGGCGCCCATCGGACCGACCGTCGAGCCGACGTTGAAGGTCAGCCGCAGCACCGAGAAGACCATCACGTGCCGGTCCTTCGGCGTCAGCTCGACCACCCACGCCATCGCCGCCGGGCGGTACGCCGTCGCGGTCAGCCCCGCTCCCCCGGCGACGAGGGCGCCGATCCACATGTTCGGCACGTGCACGAGGGCCGCGGTGAGCACCGCCGTGCCCGCCATGGAGCCGACGATGACCCACCGGTACCCGACGCGGTCCGCGGCGGCGCCGCCCACCGCCGACCCGGAGATCCGGCCGATCATGAGCGCGGTCAGCACGACGCCGCTCTCCCACGCGCTGAAGCCCTCGCTGGTCAGGAACAGCACGAGGAACGCGTTGAGGAAAGCCGCCAGATTGCTGATCAGGTTCCCGAGGACCAGGATCCGGACCGTCCCGCTCATCTCGCGCAGCGTCGCGAGGATCGTCGGGTGCTCCCCGGACGTCATGGCGCCTGCTCCAGCGGGGTGCCCTCGAACGTGAAGTACCGCCCGGCGTCCGGGATCGCGGCGCGGGTCCGCTCCAGCGTCTCCGCGACCGCGATCACGTAGCCGCAGCGGGCCAGCCCGTTCGGCGGCAGCCGCACCTGCCAGCCCGGCTGCACGGCGAGCTCCACCTCGGCGACCGGCGGGCGCATCGGCTCCCTGTCCACGGTCGCCGAGGTGATCTCCATGTCGTACGGGGGATAGGCGAACCGGATGGACGCCGCCTTGGGCGGCTTCGGGAACGCCACGGCCGGCGGGCGGCCCGCCACCACGTCGGCCGCGGCGAGCGGCCCGTCGACACCGGACGTCAGCAGCCCGAGGTAGGGGATCATCCCCCCGCCGAGCCGGACGTTGATCTCGATGACGTGCTTCGCGCCGTCCGGGGTCAGCTTGAACTCGATGTGCGTGTACCCGTCGGTGAACCCGACCGCCGCGTGGACGCGGGCGAGCATGTCGCGGAAACCGGCGTCGGACAGCAGCGGGTCGTTGGCGTCGACGTCATGGCCGATCTCCTCGAACGCCAGTGTGCCGCTGCCGCCGAGGACCTTGCGCGCCACGATCAGCGGCGTGCACTCCCCCCGGAACAGGACGCACTCGACGGAGATCTCCGGGCCCTCGAGGAACTCCTCGACGACCACGTAGTCGTCGAACTGGCGGATGCCGCCGAGCCGCGTCCCGTCGGTGAGCGCGAACGCGGCCTCCAGCTCCTCGGGCTTCTCGACCTTGCTGAGGCCGAGGCTGCCGCCGAGGTTGCGCGGCTTGACGATGACCGGGTAGCCGATCTCGCCGGCGAACGCGCGCGCCTCCTCCAGCGACGCCACGGCGCGGGACGCGGGCTGCGGGAACCCGGCGTCCCGCAGCGCCTCCCGCGTGGCGGACTTGTCCCGGCAGCGCGCCACCGCGCCGGGGTCGAGGACGGGGAACCCGAGCGCCGCGCTGAGGTGCGCGGACGCCTCGATGTAGACCTCGTCGTAGCAGAACACGCCGGCGACCTCGTGGTCGCGGGCCACATCGCGCGCCGCCGCCGTCAGCTTGTCCGGGTCGAGGCAGTCGACGACGGTGTGCCCGGCGATATAGGGCTCCTCCCAGCTCGCCGGGGTCGGGTTGAGCAGCCACAGCCGGTACCGCTGCGACACCGACTTCAGGATGTACTCGCGGTAGACCCAGTAGCTGCTCGCGACCAGGAGAAGGAGCGGACGCTCATCGCCCGCGGGCGGGTCATAGGACATACGGACCTCGATCGCAGGTTGTCAGGAGAAGTAGTCCTCGGGCCCGCCGCGGCGGCGGACGTCGAGGGTGGCGCAGTGGAAGCCGCCGCCGAAGGTGTTGACCGTGCGGAACGGGACGGGGAGGGGAGTGAACCCCTCCTTCTCCAGGACCCGCATCAGCTCGGTCTCCTGCGCCTCGACGAAGATCCGCTCCTGGTCGAGCATCAGGGTGTTCATCGCGATCCACCGGCTGCAGAAGTACATCGTCTGGTCGGCGGGGATGGCGGGCTCGGGGCAGACCACCGTGTCCCAGCCGGCGAACATCTCCGGCAGCTCGGGCACCCGCTCAGGGTTGATCAGCACCCGGCCGGGGCGCAGCGGGACGAACGTGGCGTTCATGTGCATCGGGTGGTCGTCGGCGAACGCGACCTCGTGCACCCGGAACTCGCCGCCGAGCAGCCGCCGCATCCACTCGATCCCGAACCGGTTGGTGACGTGGCTGCGCTGGACGAGGATGTCGCGGCCGAACCGCATGAAGTCGCCCGCGTCCACGATCGGCTCGAACTCGGTGATGACCGAGGTCGCGTCCGGGAACGGGTCGTCCAGGGACATGGTCTCCGGCTTCGCCGCGGCGTAGTCGGTGTTGAAGGAAGCGTCGGTGAGCTGCGGCTTCGGCGCCGCGACCCAGCGGGCGCCGCGCCGGAAGTAGTCCTTGAAGATCGTCCGGAAGGGGTGGGTGGCGAAGTAGTACGACCGCCAGCCCATCGTCGCCTCGACGATCTGGTCGCCGGCGACGAGCGCGATGTCGCGGGGGAAGGTGTGCGACGAGCCGCCGGTGGACGTCCAGTCGGCGGTCCCGAACGGGCGGGACTGGTCGACCGGGTCGGGGCGCCGGACCGTCACGCCCTCGCCCTCCAGGATCGCCACGAACCCCTCGAGCTCCTCGCGGGCCGCCTCGATCTGCTCCTGCGGGAAGCCGCCGCCGCCGTTGCGGCGGTAGAACTCCCACGCCTCGGGCGGGACGGTCGCCTCGATCGCCGGATGCCACGGCGGGACGGCGGCGCCGTCGATCACGCCGACGATCACCTCTTCCAACGGGTCCCACTCGTTGTACGAGCCGACCGGGGAGGACGGTCCGGCCGACGGCGCGGCCTGCGGTGCGGTCTCAGTCATCGAGGGACGTCCTTTCGACGGAACGAACGGTGACCCGGGCCTCGGGCGAGGCGGCCTTCAGGCCGTGCAGGCGGCCGCGCGGCACCAGCAGCACGTCGCCCGTGCCGAGCCGGTGCGGGTGGTCGGTCGCCCACGCGTACACGTCCACCTCGCCGCCCGTGACCTCCACGAGCCGGTCGGAGTCGTACACGCCGGTACAGAAAGGGCTGTCCGGACGGAGCGTGCTCGTCTCGGCGTCGTCCATCGCGGAGGACGCCAGCGCGGCGCCCGCCTCGGTGTGCCGGTCGAGATTGTCGGCCCACGCGATCTGCGCGCGGAAGTCGGCGTCGCCCAGGCGCAGCAGGAGCTTGGTGTCCTCGATGCCGCGCACCAGTTCGGGGATGACCAGCTCGCCGTGGGCGCGGGCCAGGCCGAGCAGCAGGTTCTCGTAGGTCATCCGCCCGTGGTGGACGTCGATGTGCGCGTGCTCGTCGCAGTACTTGGCGTCCACGCGGTCGCCGTAGACGGCGCGGAGCATGGCGCCGGTGTCGGCGAACCCCTGCGCGAACAGCCACTCCAGGTAGGTCACCGCGGCCATGTAGCGGAACATGCCGCGGTGGTCCTCGGTGAGCCAGTTGAAGTAGTTCACCCCGACCAGGGAGCTGGTCAGGTAGAAGTTCCAGTAGGCGTGCAGGTCGGTGCGCAGCCCGACGCTGGCCAGCATCTCCTTGAAGATCGTGCTGTGCTTGGCGCCGTAGACCCCGTACCCGAACTCGTCGTTGAAGATCTTGAAGAGCTCGGACTGCTCGACGCCGTAGGACCCGCCGAGGTTGCGCGCCATCGCCGACGCCTCGGTCAGCGCGTCCAGGGCGAGCTGGATGAGGTGCAGCGCCGCGGCCTCCTCCGGCCGCCGGCACTCGGTGATCAGGCGCATGGTGCCACTCACCCCGGCCGCCGCGTTGACCGCCGGGTTGTTGCCCGACATGTCGGCGGGCGCCCCGGCCCCGCTCACCTCGGTGAGGAAGTACGCCTGCAGCTCGTCCAGGGTCCGCACCGGCGGGACGGTGACGGCGTCGTCCAGGAAGGAGTACGCGTACCGCTCCAGACCGGGCCGGACGGCGTCGCGCAGCGCCCGCACCTCGTCGCCGTAGAAGAGCTCGAAGTCGTCCTTCGCGGAGGCCAGCCCGGCGGGCGGCAGCAGGATCATGTCGCTCTCGTAGGCGTTGCACAGCACGCGGCCCGCGATGAGCTGCCCGCTGCCGAGGAACTCCGCCTCCGTCGCCGGGACGGAGAAGTCCCGGTCGCCGGCGCCCGGCGGGCCGATCGGCCGCCGGAACGGGTTGCCCTCGATGTAGACCTCGGGCCCCGGCCGGAAGATCGGCTGCGAGCAGTACGCGGCGAGGGCGCTCGCCGCGGCGGCCGTCGGCGCCGGGCCCGTCGTCACCATGCGGGCCGCCGGCGCGCGCATGGCCGCCGCGCCAGCCGCCGGGCCCGTCGCCTCCATGGCGGCGGTCACGCGACCACCTCCTCGGACTCGACCTCGAAGCGGACGCACTCGCCGTCGTGGGCCGCGACCAGCGACACCGGCAGGTCCGGCTGGACGTGCAGCGGGAGGGGCAGGCACTGGATCGCCTGCTTCCAGTGCGAGTCGTGCTCGGGCGCGTTGTCGACCACGATTCCCGGCAGCAGCTCCATCTCGAACCAGAACGCGACCGCGTGCATCGTGCCCGCCGCCGTGGGCCGGACCGTCAGCTCGGTGCGCTGCGGCCGCGCGTCCGCGGTGTAGAAGTCGAACTCGAACACCGTCATCGGCTCCGACAGCGTCCGGTGCTCGTGCTTGGAGAGCCGGGAGTCGAAGTACTCGAGCGTGGACAGCCGGTTGAAGGGCGCGAGGTCGAACCCGTACAGCTTGCCGACGTGGTTCTTGCGGTGCAGCGGCTCGCTCTCGATCAGCTGCGCGATGATCCGGCCCCGCGACGGCATGATCGTCGCGTTCGGGGCGAGGAGGTGCTCGCGGGCGTGCGCGATCGTGCCGAGGATGCCCTCGCCGAGCAGCCCGCAGTCGACGATCTCGGTGACCAGCAGGTCGGCGCGCCTCGGCAGGTCGCCGGGCACCGTCATCCGGGTGGACATCTTCGACACGACGCGGACCGCGTCGTCGTACCCGGCCACCCGGACCACCCGCGCCGCGGTCTCGGCGACGGACGGCTGGCCCTCGCAGGCCACCACGTCCCGTGCCCCGGCCCGCGCCGCCATCATCGCGAGCAGGCCCGAACCGGCGCCGATGTCGAGGACCATCGCGCCCGGGGCGGCCGCCACCGCCTGCCGGATCGCCCGGTCGTACAGCTCGGCGCGCTCCTCGTCGTGCAGCATCTCCCAGTGCCAGCGGGGGACCGAGCGCCGGACGGCCCGGTTGCGGCCGATCAGGGCCTCCTGGTTGTCGGCGTCCATGCCGAGGATCAGCTCGAAGGCCCTGGCGGCGTCCTCGTAGCGGCCCTGGTGGTGCAGCTCGCGCCCCCACCTGAGGAACTCGCCGAGCTCCAGTCCGTCGCGGATCTCGGTGACCGCGCCCTGCGTCTGCGGCTGTGCGCTGTTCATCGGCTCTCGGCCCCTTCGTCGTGGGTCGGGTCGGGCGGCAGGTTGGCGAGGATCTCCTTGTGGATGACCGAAACGGGGGCGTCGTCTTCCGGAAGGACGACGACGGCCTCGTCCCCGCTGCGCACCATCGGCAGGCAGGAGCGCTTCACGGCGGAGACGCCGACCTTGGTGCCGTGCCACGGGCAGCTGAGCCGCCGCCCGTCCGGGGTGCGGCGGGCCAGGCTGAGCGGGCCGCCGCGGTGCGGGCAGTGGTCGCGGACGAGCAGCGACCGGTCGCCCTCGTGCAGGACGAAGTAGCGGTCATGGCCGACCATCACGGTGTTGTGCCGGCTCAGATCCATCACGATGACGCGGGCCATCGGCTCCTCTTGTCTTTCGGGCGCGCTCCGGTGACGGGCGGGGTCGGCACTGGGCATGGCGCAGTCAGGCGGGGCAAGAGAGACGGGAGTCTCGGTGGGAGCGTCGAGAGCGGAGAGCGGGAGAGGGGAGGCGTCAGGCGGGGGCCGTGGCGGGGGCCGTGGCGGGGGTCACCGCGTGGAGCAGGCAGGAGGTCTCCGGCGTCGCCGCCTGGATCCCGTAGAGGCGTCCGGCGGGGATCAGCACGGAGTCGCCGCGCGCCAGCCGCTCCGGCGGTCCGGTGGGGGTCGTGACGAGGTCGGCTTCGCCGCGCTCCACCTCCAGGACGATGTCGCCGTCGTGGGTGCGCGTTCCGAACGGGCTCTCGGGAGTCAGCGCGACGCGCTGCGGCGGCTCGGACCCGGTCCGCGCCGAACCGGCGAGCTCCCGGTGCCGGGGGAGGTCGTCCGACCAGCGGATCTGCGCCGCGGTGTCGTCCTCGAACCAGCCGCCGATCAGCCGCGCCTCCGCGATGCCGCGCAGCAGCTCGGGGACGACCCGCGGGCCGTGCCGCTTGGCCAGCGCGAGCAGCACCTGGTCCCTGGTGATGCGGCCGTGGTGCTCGTCGATATGCGCGTGCTCGTCGCAGTAATGCAGATCGACGGCGTCGCCGAATATGCCGCGGAAGACCTTGACCATTTCCACGAAGGCGGGCGCGAAAACGGCCTCGGCATAGGTGACGGCACCCGCGTAGCGGAAGAACTTCGCATGGTCGCGGGACAGGTAGTAATAGTAGTTGTTCGTCGCCAGCGGACCGGTCAGGTAGAAGTTCCAGTACGCGTGCACATGGGTCGCCATGGCGCGGCTGCGCAGCATTTTGGCGAAGATCGTGGTGTGCTTGGCGTCGTAGACCCCGTAGCCGAATTCGTCGATGAAGATCTTGAATAGGGCGGACTGCTCGGGGCCGTAGGCGCCGGCGAGGTTGCGCGACATCGCGGAGGCCTCGGTGAGGCCGTCCAGCGCGAGCTGCACCAGGTACAGGTCGGCGGCGCTCTCCTTGTCGCGGGCGCCGGCGATGGCGGTCAGCGCGGGCGACGGCCCGGCGGCGGCCTCGTCCACGACGTGCTGGAAGTAGGCCTCCAGCACCTCGGGGGTGGCCGCGCCGCTGACGTCCACCGCGTCGTCCAGGCAGCCGAACGCGAAACGTTCCAGTGCCGAGACCGAGGTTTCCCGGAGTTCCTTCAGCTGCGGGCCGTAGAAGAGATCGAAATCTTCGTACAGCCCGTCGAGCCCTTGTTCGGGGAGCAGCACCGTCTCGGCTTCGTAGAAGGTGCCGAGGAGCCGGTGTGCGGCGAGCGATCGATGGGCCGACCAGTCGGCGGGCCCGGGCGGGCGGTCGAAGTCGGACTCGGCCAGCGAGCCGGGCACGAGCATGCGGCGGTAGGGGTTGCGGCCGTGGACGACATGGGCGTCACCGCGGAACAGCGGGTGGCCGGCGAATGCCAGGATCCGCTTTCCGAGGGTGTCGCCGGTGCGGGGCGCGGCGGGAGCCGCCTGTGGTTGGACTGTCATTAATTTGTACCGTTCACCTGACTACTTCAAGGGTCGGGTGTAGCTGGAGGCTTGCGCGGCCGATTGTGTCGGCCAGGGTCACCGAGAACGGCTTTCATTTGTTGGCAGGATGAACAAACGTGGCGGAGTGGATTTGGTCTCTCACGATCAGTAAGAGTCCGCTTCCGTTGACTGCCGGGGCAGATTAACAAAGGCCCGGGCCACCGATCAACGATTGATCTGGAACTTTGTGCCAAGGGCCGGCCTTCCCGGCGCGGGGCCCGAGTTTTCGGTCCCGTCCGAAATGATCTTGCGGGCGTCCGCCCGGATCGGCCCCCGTGTCCGCCCTGGACGCCTCCGGGGCCCGCTGACCTCGCCGCCCCGCCGGCGGCCCGCTCGCGCCCGACCGCCGCGGGTGCGGCGCAACCGGCTCCTGACATCGGTGACTTCTGCTGGTCAGGAAACTCCGGGGCCGCTCCCCGGTTGATGGCCGTAACCGGACGGTTACCTTGCCGAGGCCCCGCGGGCCCCCGCCTCCCGCCTCCCTCGGCCCTCGGCGGCCTGGCTCAGATCGACCGCCAGGCTCCGCTTCCGCACAGCGCCTGAGGCGGTCGGGCGGTCGGGCGGTCGGCCGCCGGCCCCGACGTCGGACCCCCTGGGCCGGGCCGTCCGGGGCGCTTCCGCCGGCGGTCAGGTGCCCGCGGTCGCCCGGAACGTGCGCCGGTAGGCCGACGGCGAGGTCCGCATCGTCCGGGCGAAGTGGTGCCGGAACGTGGCCGGGCTCTCGAAACCGACCGCCGAGCCGACCTCCTCGATCGGCGCGCCGCCCTCCTCCAGCAGCGGCAGCGCCGCCAGGACCCGCTGGCCGACCACCCAGCGCAGCGGGCTCGTCCCCGTCCGCAGCTGGAAGCGCCGCAGGAACGTGCGTGGCGCCAGGCACGCCTCGCGCGCCATCCGGGCCACCGTGATCGGCTCGGCGAGATGGTCGAGCGCCCACGCCATGGCCCGCGCGACCGGGTCGTCCTCCTCCGGCGGAAGCACCGCTGCCTCCACGAACTGCGCCTGCCCGCCGTCCCGGTGCGGCGGGACGACCAGCCGCCGCGCCACCGCGTTGGCGACCCGCGCGCCGTGGTCCTTGCGGACGAGGTGCAGGCACATGTCGAGCCCCGCCGCGCTGCCCGCCCCGGTGAGCACGTCGTCGCCGTCCACGTAGAGGACGTCGGGCGTCACCTGGACGAGCGGGTAGCGGCGGCGCAGCAGGTCGGCGTACCGCCAGTGCGTCGTGGCCGCCCGTCCGTCCAGGAGCCCCGCGGCGGCCAGGGCGAAGGCGCCGGAGCAGATGGACACCACGCGGGCGCCCCGCGCGTGCGCCTCGCGGAGCGCCGCGACGACCTCGGGCGGCGGGTCCGCGCGGACGTCGGGGACGGCGACGACAAGCACCGTGTCCGCCGACGCGAACGCGTCCAGCCCGTGCTCGGCCGTCATCGTGAAACCGCCCACCGCCCGCATCGGTCCGCGTTCCAGCGAGCAGACCCGCAGGTCGTACCAGGGGACGTCCAGCTCGGGCCGGGGCAGCCCGAACACCTCGACGACCGTGCCGAGCTCGAACGGCGCCATGCCGTCGAACACCAGCACCGACACCGTGTGCCGGCGGGAGGGGGAAGCGAGACGCATGGCGAGATCTTAGCGATAGGCGGCATTCACGCCACTTCCGGACGGGCGGCCGCGAACCCGAGGATCGAGGTGGCCACGAGAGAGAGTTCTCACGTTTCCTAAGGAGCCCGCACATGAACACAGCCACCCCGGCGCCCGCGGCGACGCAGGCGCCCGCCGCCACCGCCGACGAGGCGCTCCGGCACTTCGCCGCCCGCCTGGCGTTCGAGACGGACGTGTCGGATGTGGCAGCCCAACTCGCCGAAGGGACGCCCGGCCTCGTGGTCGTCGACACCCGCAGCGCCGAGAGCTGGGCGCAGGGCCACGTCCAGGGCGCCGTCCACCTGCCCACCGCCGAGATCGCCGATCGCGCCGCCGCGCTCGTCCCGGAGGGCGCGACCGTGGTGGTCTACTGCTGGGGGCCGGGCTGCAACGGCGCCCAGAAGGCGGCGCTGGAGTTCGCGAAGCTCGGCCGCCCGGTGAAGGAGATGCTCGGCGGATTCGAGTACTGGGCGCGGGAGGGCTACCCGGTGGAGACCGGTGGCGGCGCCGTCACCCGGCGTTCCCCGGACCCGCTCACGGCCCCTGTCGACGGCGTTTCGTGTGCATGCTGAGCATGAAGTGACGAATGTTCCTTCCGGGATGGGGCATAAGGTCGTTCCCCGACGACGTTAGACTCTAGGAATCAATCTTCGGCGCCGCCGCTGGCGCCAGGCTCGTCCTTGCAGGCCACGCCCACTGAGGTGCCTCCCGAGACGTGCCCCCTCTCGGAAGGTAATGCGTGACCACAGCTGCCGCTGCACAGAACCCGACCATGCCCGCCATCGCGGACGAGGAGACGGTTCCCACCTTCGCCGAGCTCGGCCTCCCGCCGGTGCTGGTGAGCGCCCTGGCCCGCCAGGGCATCGAAGCCCCGTTCCCGATCCAGGCCGCCGCGATCCCCGACGTCATGTCGGGCCGCGACGTCCTCGGGCGCGGCAAGACCGGGTCCGGCAAGACCCTGGCGTTCGGGCTCCCGCTGCTCGCCCGCCTCTCCGGCCGCAAGGCCGCCCCCAAGCGCCCCCTCGCGCTGATCCTCGTCCCGACCCGCGAGCTGGCCCAGCAGGTCCAGACGAACCTGGAGCCGCTCGGCCGCGGGCTCGGCCTGCGCTTCAAGACCGTCATCGGCCAGACCTCGATGTTCAAGCAGATCGACGCGCTGCGCCGCGGCGTCGAGGTGCTCGTGGCCACCCCGGGCCGGCTCAAGGACCTGATGCGGCAGGGCGCCTGCGACCTGTCCGACGTCGAGATCGCCGTGCTCGACGAGGCCGACCACATGGCCGACATGGGCTTCCTGCCCGACGTCACCGACATCCTGGACGCCGCCCAGCCCGGCGGGCAGCGGCTGCTGTTCTCCGCCACCCTCGACAAGGACGTCGACGTCCTGGTCAGGCGGTACCTGAACGAGCCGGTCACGCACGCGATCGGCCCGGTGGACGAGTCCGTCGACACCATGGACCACCACCTGCTGCTCGTGGCGCCCAAGGAGAAGGGCGCCATCACCGCCGAGATCGCCAACCGCGAGGGCCGGACGATCCTGTTCGCCCGCACCAAGCACGGCGTCGACCGGCTCGCCAAGCAGCTCACCCAGGCCGGCGTCCGCGCGGCGGGCCTGCACGGCGGCAAGAGCCAGGGCCTGCGCACCCGCACCCTCGCCGAGTTCCGCGAGGGCTCCATCAGCGTGCTGGTCGCCACCGACGTCGCCGCCCGCGGCATCCACGTCGACGACGTGACCCTCGTCATGCACGTCGACCCGCCCGCCGACCACAAGGACTACATGCACCGCGCCGGGCGCACCGCCCGCGCCGGCGAGCGCGGCACCGTCGTCACGCTCGTCCTGCCGCACCAGGTGCGCTCCACGTCCGCGATGACGCGCCGCGCCGGCATCAACGCCCCCCGGACCCGGGTGACCACCGGCGACGCCGAGCTGGTCAAGCTGACCGGGGCCCGGCAGCCGTCCGGCATCCCGATCGAGGAGCCGCTCATCCCCGAGCGCCCCGCGCGCCGCGAGGGCGGCCGGGGCCGGCCGGGCGCGCGCCGGGGCCGCGGCCCCCGCACGTTCGACCGCGAGGGCGGCAACCGCCGCCGCGACGGCGAGGGCGGGCGCGGCGAGCACCGCTCCTTCTCCTCCGGCGAGCGCCGCGGCGGTCCCCGGACCGGCGGCGGCTCCCACGGCAACCGCCGCGGCGCCTCCTTCGGGGGCGACCGCCGGACCGCCCGCACCAGCTGACCGACCACGGAAGAGCCCCGCACGCGAGTGCGGGGCTCTTTCGCATGTCCTGTCCGCCCGGCGGGGGCGGAACGGTCAGCCGGCCTCCTCGCTCAGGACGTCGCCGTCCCGGGCGGCGGTCTCGGCCCGCAGACGGTCCTGGAGGATCTGGAGGCCTTCCAGGCCGTTGACCGAGAGGGCCGCGAGCTCGTCCAGCGACATGAGGGAGTCGGTGCGCAGGGGCGGCTGCCAGCCGTTCTCCTTGTCGTGGCTGCGCAGGATCTTGGCGGGCACGCCGCCGATGACCGAGTGGTCGGGGAACTCGCCGCGGACGACGGCGCCCCCGGCGACCGCGACGTTGCGGCCGAGGCGGGTGCCGGGCAGGATGATCGCCCCGGTGCCGATCCAGCAGCCGTCCCCGATCACGACCGGGTTGTTCTCCGGCCACTGCCGCCCGATCGGGGTGTGCAGGTCGCCGTAGGTGTGGTTCTGGTCGGTGATGTAGACGTTCGGGCCGGTGAAGACGTCGTCGCCGATGTCGATGGACTGGTGCCCGACGATGTGGGTGCCGCGGCCGAGCGAGCAGCTCGCGCCGATCCGGACGATGACGTCCGGGCCGAGGTCGAGGCCGGGCACGAAGCCGGCCGAGATGGTGACGTGCGTGCCGACCAGCGTGTGGTCGCCGATCGAGATCCAGGGCTCGCCGTAGATGCTCCCGGTCGGGAAGCCGATGCAGGCGCCCTCACCCAGGTAGGCGAACTCGCGGCGGCCCGGCGTGTGCGGGGTGATCTCCCCGTGCCGCTGGATCCATTCCCAGGCGCGGTGCACTGCCGTGTGCACGCCCTGGCGGGCCCGCTGCCTCGCGCGGTCCGCCAGTACCTGCCGCAGGGGGCGTTTCGGCGACATGGCGTTCACCGTACCGGGTGGTAGCCATCGGGGCCGCACGGGGACGGAGAAGGGCCCGGCCGTGCGGCCGGGCCCCTCCTCCTGCGTGCTCAGTGCGGCGAATGCACCTGGCCGTCGACGTCGGCGCCGCTGACCGTCATGGAGTCGGCCGAGGTGGCGCTGTGCGCCTGCTCGCCCGACCCCTTGGCCATGTCGCGGATGGCGCCGCGCCGCGTCGCCACCGCGCCGGCAACGCCGACGGCGGCGACCACGCCCATCATCGCCATGAGGGCGCCGCGTCCGGGCTTGGTCCGCTTCGGCGGCTCCACCCGTCCGGCGACGTCACTCAGGAACGTGCTCACCCGCGGGGCGAGCCCGGTCTCCACATACCGGGCCGCCTGCCGGAGCCTCGGTGCGCTCCATCCGCGGACGACCAACACGCGCTCGTTCGCGATGGGGCCGATCCGCTCGGCCGCGACGGAGGCGCCCTGGCGCCACCTGTCGGCGCCCTGGCGGGCCGCCTCCTGGACGCGGCCGAGCCGGTTCACGACCTCGTCCTGCGGCTTCCGGCGGATACTGATCATTAGGGACACGCTAACCTCCCTGTTTGCGAGGTCCTGTCAGGCAGCCTTCCCTGCGACCGAAAGGTAAACACGGCGAGCGTGACGAACTTTTCACGCAGGGTGACGATTTCCGGCATGGCCGAGACCCCGCATCAGACGTCACAGAACCCATCTCACGAGGAGGCGGCCAGCGTGGCCAACGAGATCTTCGCGACGCTCAACACGTCGCTCGGCAAGATCGTGATTCAGCTGTACCCGGAGCACGCGCCCGAGACGGTGGCGAACTTCGTCGAGCTGGCGGAGGGCACCCGCACCTGGACCGACCCGAACACCGGGCAGAAGACGGACCGGCCGCTCTACAACGGGACGATCTTCCACCGGGTCATCGACCAGTTCATGCTCCAGGGCGGCGACCCGCTCGGCACCGGCACCGGCGGCCCGGGCTACCAGTTCAAGGACGAGTTCCACCCGGACCTGAAGTTCAACCGCCCGTACCTGCTGGCGATGGCGAACGCCGGGCCCGGCACCAACGGCTCCCAGTTCTTCATCACGCTGAGCGTCGCGCACACCCAGCACCTGACCGGCCGGCACACCATCTTCGGCAAGGTCATCGAGGGGACCGACGTCGTCGACCGGATCGGCAAGGTCCCGACCGGCCGGATGGACCGTCCGAAGGAGGACGTCGTCATCGAATCGGTGACGATCGAGCGCCGTTAGTCGTTGGTCCAGGTGAGACCCCGTGACGGGTAAGAGCCGAACCGTACCGGCCCCACGGAGCCGCTGATGAGCACAGACCAGAGTCCCGCCCCCGAGACCTCGGTGCCGACCTGCTACCGGCACCCGGGGCGCGAGGCGTATGTCCGCTGCACCCGGTGCGACCGCTTCATCTGTCCCGACTGCATGCGGGACGCGGCGGTCGGGCACCAGTGCGTGGAGTGCGTCGCCGAGGGCAACCGGGGGGTCCGCAAGGCGGTTCCCCGGACGGTGCTCGGCGCGCGGGGCCCGGCGTCCGCCGTGCCGGTCGTCACCTACACGCTGATCGGCCTGTGCGTCGCGGCGTACCTCGCCGAGCTGGCGTCCTGGCGCGTGGTCTGGGAGTTCATGATGCTCGGCCAGGCCGTCCTGCCGGACGGCCGGGTCGGCGGGGTCGCCGAGGGCGAGTGGTACCGGCTGTTCACCACGATGTTCCTGCACCAGCGCGGCGGATCGTTCGGCATCACCCACATCCTGTTCAACATGTGGGCGCTGTGGGCCGTCGGTCCCGCGCTGGAGCAGGTGCTCGGACGGTGGCGCTACCTCGCCCTGTACCTGCTGTCGGGGCTCGGCGGTTCGGTGCTGCTGTACCTGGTCGGCTCCCCGCACGACTCGGCGGTCGGCGCGTCCGGGGCCATCTTCGGCCTCTTCGGGGCGTACTTCGTGATCGGCCGCAGGCTCGGCGGACCGGTCGGCCCCATCGTGGTGCTGCTGGTGATCAACCTGGTGATCACGTTCTCGGTGCCGGGGATCTCCTGGCAGGGCCACGTCGGCGGCCTCGCGGTGGGGGCGGCGCTGGCCGCGGCCTACGCCTATACGCCGGACGCGCGGCGCAGGCTGGTCCACCTCGCGGCGCCGCTGGCCGTGCTGGCGCTGCTTGCGGCGCTCGTGATCCTCAGAACGGCCGAGCTGAGCCCCTCGGTGTAGCCGCGGGCGCGGACGCCGCGCACGCGCAGGGCCACCATGCCCGCGCGCGGCGGCGTCCGCGCTCCGGCGCCTGTGGACACTCCCTGTGGAAAACTTGGGGAAAGGCGCGGTGAGCGACCCTCAACCTGTGGATAACTCGCGATCAGCGCCAGCGGGTCGAAAGGATCACACCGAGGATGATCGCGGTGAAGCCGATCCCCAGGTTCCAGTTGTGCAGGTCGGTCATGTACGGCACATCCGTACCGGTGCTGGCCGTCACATAGAAGACAGCGATCCAGATCAGGCCGACGAGCCACAGCGCGACCATGGTCGGCACGAGCCAGCGCGGGCTGACCTCGGGCGCCTTGGACTTCTGCGGGGGCGTGTAGACGGCCTTCTTGCGCACTTTGGACTTGGCCACGGTGGGATCGATCTCCTCGGGCGTCCGGCGGCCGGAGCGCCGGGCCGCGCATGGGTGGTTTGTCGGTTAGCGTAGTCGCTGGTGAGCAGCGTACGGCGTCCAGCGTGGGGAAGCATCATCCCAGTTCTCACGCTCCTTGCGGGAACCCTGTTCGCGGCGAGCGCGAGCACGGCCCGCGGTACGAGCCTGCGCGAGCAGGGCCGGACCAGGATCACCGAGCTCATCACCGCGGAGCAGCGCCGGGCCCGGCAGGATCGCGCCGAGTACCGGCGGTTGCGCCGCCAAGTCGACGGTATCTCCCGGGAGGCCGGACGTCACGACGCCAGGGTGAAAAACGCTCAGGCGGAGGCCGACCGGCTGGCCGCCGAGGCCGGGTTCACCCCCGCCGCCGGACGGGCCGTCCGGGTCACGCTGGACGACGCGCCGCTCCCGAAGTCGGGCGAGCTGCCCCGCGGCGTCAGCCCGGACGACCTCGTCGTGCACCAGAGCGACGTCCAGTCCGTCGTCAACGCGCTGTGGGCGGGCGGCGCCCGCGCCATGCAGATCATGGACCAGCGGGTGATCTCGACCAGCGCGGTGCGGTGCGTGGGCAATACGCTGATCCTCCAGGGCGTCGTGTACTCCCCGCCGTTCCGGATCACCGCCGTCGGCGACCCGGACCGGCTGCGCGCGGCGCTCGGCGCGTCCCGCGAGATCGCGGTCTACCGCAAGTACGTCCGCGCCTACGGGCTCGGCTACGCGGTGCGGACCGTGGGGCGCGCCACGTTGCCGCCCTACACCGGCAACGTGACCATGAAGCACGCTACGGTGCCGACGGAACCGCCCAAAGGCGACTGAACCCCCCGGCAGAGGAGGACGCGGTGCGCACGGTGATCCGTGGCATGGGCGAGCTGTGCATCACCGCCGGACTGATCGTCATGCTGTTCGTGACGTACGAGCTGTGGGGCACCGGCCAGTACACCAAGGGCGCGCAGGACCGGCTCGGCGACGAGATGCTGAAGAACTGGCGGGCCACCAAGGTCACCACCGAGAAGGTCGAGCTCGGCAGGGGACTCGCCGTGATCCGCATCCCCAAGTTCGGCGAGCACTACCGCTTCGTGGTGATCGAGGGCGTCGACCGCGCCGACCTGCGCAAGGGCCCCGGCCACTACCCGGGCAGCGCGCTGCCCGGCCAGGTCGGCAACTTCGTGGTCTCCGGGCACCGGACGACCTACTCCGCGCCGTTCAACCGGCTCGGCGAGCTCGACCGCGGCGACGAGATCCTCATCGACACCCGGGACGAGCAGTACGTCTACAAGGTCACCGACCGGCGGATCGTGCGGCCGTCGGCGGTGGAGGTGACCGCGCCCGTCCCGTTCCACCCGAAGCGGCGGCCGACCGAGCGGCTCATCACGCTCACCACCTGCCACCCGAAGTACTCCGCCGCGCAACGAATGATCATCTTCGGCGAGCTGACCGAGGCGCTGCCGCGCGCGGCAGCGGCCCGGCAGGCCGCCGGGACGTAGGAGGCCCCGTGTACGCCTGGATCTGGCGCCGGCTGCCCGGCGCCTGGCAGACCAAGACCGCGACCGCCCTCGGCCTGCTCGTCGCGATCGCCGCCATCCTCTGGTACGTGGTGTTCCCCTGGGTCGAGCCCAAGGTCCAGTTCGACCACGGCGTCGTGCAGGATCCGGCGCCGTCCGGCTCCGCCACCCCGGGCTGACCGGCGATGCGCGTCCTCGTCGTCGACAACCACGACAGCTTCGTCTACAACATCGTCCAGTACCTGCTGGAACTCGGCGCGGAGTGCGTCGTCAAGGACCGGTCGGACGTCGCCGTCCAGGACGCCGAACAGGCCGACGGCGTCCTGCTGAGCCCCGGGCCCGGCCACCCGGCGGACGCCGGAGTGTGCCTCGACCTCGTCCGGGACGCCGAACGCCGCGGCGCCCCGCTGCTCGGCGTCTGCCTCGGCCACCAGGTGATCGCCCACGTGCACGGCGCGACGGTCGCCCGCGCGCCCGAGATCGTCCACGGCTCGACGAGCGAGATCCACCATGACGGCGCCGGCGTCTTCCGAGGCCTGCCGGACCCGTTCTCCGCGACGCGCTACCACTCGCTGGCCGTCGTGCCCGGGACCGTCCCGCCGGACGTCCTGGAGGTGACGGCCCGAACCCGCGACGGCGTCGTCATGGGGCTGCGCCATCGGAGCCGCCCCGTGGAGGGCGTCCAGTTCCATCCCGAGTCGATCCTGTCCACCGCCGGACACCGGCTGCTGCGGAACTGGCTGGCCACCTGCGATGACCTGCGGCTTCACCGGGCGGGCCGGGGCTAGGCGGGATCTTCTCCTCCAACTCAGAAAATTTCGGTTGAAATCCGTAACGTCCCATGGGGTCGCGACGAAGACCATAGCGAAGGGCTTCCGCCATTGCCCCCGAGTGGCGGAGGCCCTTCTCTCATGCCCGGGCACGTCCGGGACCGCTCGGGCCCCGCGGCCCGTCCGCGAACGCCGAGGGCCCCGCCTCCAACTGGAGGCGGGGCCCTCGTTCATACCCGGGTCAGCCCTGGCCGTCCCCGTTGCCCGGGAAGCCGGGGAAGCCCGGCGTCGGCGTGCCCTGCCCGGGCGGCGGCGACTGCTGCTGCTTCTCCGCAACGAAGATCGTCACCGTGTCGCCCGGCGCGACCGTCGCGCCCTCACCCGGCTGCTGGTCGTAGACGAAGCCCGGGGCCACCTGCTTGTCGGGCGGCGGCGCGCCCTTCTGCACCTGGCACTTCAGGCCGAGGCCCTCCAGCTTGCCGCACGCGGCGCGCTGGCTGTTGTTGAACAGGCTCGGCACCTTCAGGCTCGACGGGCCGGTCGACACCGTCAGGGTGACGCTCGACCCCTTCTTCGCCTTCGAGCCGCCGGTCGGGTCGGTCGAGATCACGTTGCCCCGCGGCACGGTGTCGCTCGACTCGACCCTCTTGTCGACCTCGAACCCGCGGCCCTCCAGTATCTTCTTCGCCGTGGCGTACGGCTTGCCGGTCACGTCCGGGACATCGACCTCCGTGGGCGGCTTCGGGCCCTTGGAGACGATCAGCGTCACCGTGGCGCCCTTGGCGGCGTTCGTGCCGGGCTCCGGATCGGAGCTGATCACGTTGCCCTTGTCGACGCCGTCGTTGAAGGCGGTCTGCGGTGCGCCGACCTTGAATCCGAGCTTGGTGAGCTGGTTCGTCGCGTCGCTCTGCGAGACGTTGACGATGCTCTTCGGGATCGCGACCTGGTCGGCCGCCTTGTCCCCGCCGCTCATCAGCCAGCCGATGAGCGCGGCGCCGCCGATGAACAGCACCGCGAGCCCCACCCACAGCGCGGCCTTCCGCCCGGCGCCGTCGCGTTCGGGGCCGTCGTCGTAGTGGACGGGCGGCAGGCCGTAGCCGTCGTCCTGCGGCCGCCGCACCTGCGTGCGCGCCGGGCCGCCGCCGTAGGCGCCCATCATCTGGGTGCCCTGCGGCTGGCCGCTCATCAGCATCGTGGACGCCGCCGTCGACGAGACGGGCTGGCCCTGCAGGACGCGCTGGATCTCCTGCCGGAACTCCGTCGCGTTCTGGTAGCGGTGGTCGGCGTCCTTCGCCATCGCCTTCAGCACGATCGCGTCCGCCCACTGCGGGATCTGCGGGTCCACCTGCGACGGCGGGACCGGCTCCTCCCGGACGTGCTGGTAGGCGATCGCGACCGGGGAGTCGCCGGTGAACGGCGGCTTGCCGGTGAGCAGCTCGTACAGCACGCAGCCGGTCGAGTAGATGTCGCTGCGGGCGTCCACCCGCTCGCCGCGCGCCTGCTCGGGCGACAGGTACTGCGCGGTGCCGATCACCTGGGCGGTCTGCGTCATCGTGGACGCCGTGTCGGCCATGGCCCGGGCGATGCCGAAGTCCATGACCTTGACCTCGTGCTGCCGGGTGAGCATCACGTTGGCCGGCTTGATGTCGCGGTGCACGATGCCGCCGCGGTGGCTGTAGTCCAGCGCCCGCAGGATCCCGTCGGTGATCTCCAGGGCCTTGTCCGGCAGCAGCGCGCGGTTCTCCCTCAGCAGGTCGCGCAGCGTGCTCCCGTCCACGTACTCCATCACGATGTACGGGATGGGGGTGTCGCCGATCATGTCCTCGCCGGTGTCGTACACGGCGATGACCGAGGGGTGGTTCAGCGACGCGGCCGACTGGGCCTCGCGCCGGAACCGGGCCTGGAACGTGGGGTCACGGGCCAGGTCGGACCGCAGCGTCTTGACCGCGACGACGCGATCGAGGCGGCGGTCCCGGGCACGGTAGACCTCGGCCATGCCGCCGCGCCCGATGACCGTTTCGAGCTCGTAGCGGCCGCCGAGCAGCCGAGGTTGACTCATATGTGCACTTTCCCTCGTACGTCTACACCTTGTCTCCAGAACCTAGCTTCCCCTCCTGGGTCGGCGGGGGATCCGGGCTTGGAGTTGACGGAGTCGTGGTGCTCCCCGTCGGTGCGGGTGTGGGCTCAGGGGCGGTGGGAGTCGCCCGGGGCGGATTCCTTGATGGCTTATGTGAAAGGGACGCCTTGGGGGTCGCCTGCGTTGACGGACGGATCCTATGCGTCCGGTGCCGCGGCGGAACAGCCGGCCTGGGAGTGGTCCTGGCGGTGTGCCGCGGCGGGGTGGCGGGGGCGGTGGACGCCGGGTCGCCGACGCTGCCGTCCCCGACCGGCCGGGTGGCGGGAGGTGCGGGTGGATCCCGCTCGTCCTCGCCCGGCCCGGCGAACGCCAGCCCCTTCCACAGGGAGCCGACGACGATGACGCAGACCAGTACCACGGCGGCCGCGACGGATGCGTACGCCAGTGCCGGGCGCCGTTGCCCGGGCACCGGCCCGCTGGTGAGGTTATCCGCCCTCCCGCCGGCGTCAAATCCCGACAAAGTTGACGATTCTACGACAGGGTGATCGTTGCTGCTGGCGCCGGGGCCTCGCCGAGCGCCGTTCCGGCCCGTGTCCGGCCGGACGCTCCGATGGGCCGCGCCGCCCGCGGCGGTGCTGAGCGACGCGCGGATGCCGAGCGCCCGGGCGGCCACCGTGTCGGCGTCCGGGGGACGGTCCCGCGGCTCCTTCGCCAGCATCTCCATGATCAGCTCGCGGGCCGCCTCGGGCACCCGCGCCGGCAGCTCCGCGGGCGCGTCCCGGACGTGCTTGAGGGCCACCTCCACCGGCGTCCGCCCGTCGAACGGCGGCGCGCCCGTCAGGCACTCGTAGGCCACCACGCCCAGGGAGTACAGGTCCGCGGAGGGGGAGAGCTTCAGGCCCTGCGCCTGCTCCGGCGAGATGTAGTGCGCCGTCCCCATGACCATCCCGGTCTGGGTCTGCGACGCCGCGGCCAGCCGGCGGGCGATACCGAAGTCGGTGATCTTCAGGGTGCCGTCCGGGGCCACCATCAGGTTGGCCGGCTTGACGTCGCGGTGCACGATCCCCGCCGCGTGCGCGACCGAGAGCGCCCGCGCTGCCTGGACGATCAGGTCGAGCACGGCCTCCAGCGGCAGCCCGCCGTCGCGCGCGAGGATCTCGTCCAGCGGCTCGCCGGGCACCAGCTCCATCACCAGGAACGTCCGGCCGGCCTGCTCGCCGTAGTCGAACGCCCGCGCGATCCCCGGGTGCCGCAGCTCCGCGGCGAACCGCGCCTCCGACTCGAACCGGCCCCGCGCCCGCACGTCCGAACCGAGCTCCAGGCGCAGCAGCTTCACCGCCACCGGCCGCCCGGACAGCGCGTCGGACGCGCGCCAGACCTCGCCCATCCCGCCGATCGCCAGCCGCTCCAGCAGCCGGTACCGGTCGTTCAGGACGAGGCCCGTACTCACTTCTGCAGCACCTTCGCCATGATCGCCGCCGCGACGGGGCCCGCGTTGGCGGCGCCCGAGCCCGGGGTCTCGACCATCACGGCGAACGCGTAGCGCGGGTTCTCGGTCGGGCTGAACCCGACGAACCAGTTGGCGTTCGGGTTGCCGGGGCCCTGCTCGGCGGTACCGGTCTTGCCGGCGATCCGCTTGCCCGCCAGGTTCTTCGCGGTGCCCTCGGAGACCACCGCGCGCATCATGTCCTCCAGCTGGCCGGCCTGGTCGCCGGACATCGCCTTCCCGAACTCCTTCGGCGAGGCGTTGTAGAGCTCGCTCTGGTCCTTGGCGCGGACCCGCTGCACCACGTACGGGTTCATGATCTTGCCGCCGTTGGCGACCGCGCAGGCGACCATCGCCATCTGCAGCGGGGTGGCCCGCACGTTCTCCTGGCCGATGCCGGAGCGGGCCGTGCCGTCCTTGCCGGTCTGGATGGTGTTGCCCTTGGCGTCCTTGATCGAGACCGGGATGTCGCTCTCCGCGGCGTACATGTCGGGCTCCAGCTGCACGTGCTTGCCGAACCCGAAGGACTCGGCGCCGTCGTGCAGCTCCTGGATGCCCATGTCGAGCGCCATCTTCGCGAACGAGGTGTTGCAGGACTCGGCGAACGCGCCGCGCAGCGGGGCGGACCCGGCGCAGCTGCCGCTGTCGTGCGAGTTCGGCAGCGGGCGGCCCGACTCCGGCAGGATCAGCTGGCCGGTGTTCACCGTCGACGAGCTGTTCAGGCCGAGCTTCTGCATCCCGACCGCCGACACCACCGTCTTGAACGACGAGCCGGGCGGGAACGTCTGGCTGAGCGCGTTGTCGACCAGGGGCTTGATGACGCCCTCGCCCTTGTCGAGCTGCTCCAGCCGCTTGCCGCCCTTCTCACCCGTCTGCGGCGCGACCTCGTTCGGGTCGAACGACGGCCACGACGCCGCCACCTTGACCGCGCCCGTCTTCACGTCGATCACCACGGCGCCGCCGCGGCGGCCGTTCGACGTCCCGGCCTTCAGCTGCTCGTAGGCGGTGCGCTGCGCCTGCGGGTCGATGGTCAGCTCGACGTTCGCGCCCTCGGCCTTCTTGCCGATGAACGTGTCGAACCAGCGCTGCTGCGTGATCCGCTTGTCCTTGCCGCCGAGCAGCGAGTTGTAGGCCCGCTCGACCTGCGTGGCGTTGCCGTTGAAGTAGCCGGTGATCGGCGCGAAGACCGGTCCGTCCTTGTAGGTCCGGCCGTACTTCGGGTTGTCCTTGCCGGTCTCCTTCGAGACCACCAGCACCTCGCCGCCCGCCGAGATCTGGCCGCGCGGCGAGTTGAACACGTCCGCGTACTGGCGGCTGTTGCGCGCGTCGGTGCGCAGGTCCTCGGCCTGGCTGCCCTGGACGTAGTTGACCTGGGCCATCAGGCCGAAGAACAGCAGCAATGCGAAGATCGCCACCCGCCGAACCGGCTTGTCCATGTTCATAGGGGGGAAGTCACCTCGTGCTCACGATCTGGGTCATGCCCTCGTCCTGGATCGCCTGGGGGGCCGGCTTGCGCGCGTCGTGGCTCATCCGCACCAGGATCGCGATCAGGATCCAGTTGGCCATCAGCGACGAGCCGCCCTGGGACAGGAAGGGCGTCGTCAGACCGGTGAGCGGGATGAGCCGCGTGACGCCCCCGACGATCACGAAGACCTGCAGGGCCAGCACGAACGACACGCCGCCCGCGAACAGCTTCAGGAACGGGTCCCGCGCCGCCACGGCCGTCTTCATCCCGCGTTGCACGATCAACGCGTATATCAGCAGCAGCACCATCAGCCCGGTGAGCCCGAGCTCCTCGCCCAGCGAGTCGAAGATGAAGTCGCTGAACGACAGGGGCGTCCGCCACGGCTCGCCCTGGCCGAGCCCGGTGCCGAGGACGCCGCCCTGGCCGAGCGCGAACAGCCCCTTCATGAGCTGCGCGCTGTCGGAGTACTCCCCGCCGAGCTCGGCGCAGGCCGAGAAGCCCGGCGAGGCGCTGCCCTGCGCCTTGAACCTCTTGTAGATCTCGGTGTCGGGGTTGACCGGGACGACCCTGCCGCTCTCCAGCAGGCAGCCGCCGTCGAAGTAGGGCTTCGGGTTCTGCCAGATGTCGATGCGCTGGTTCACGTGGCCCATGAACGGCAGCAGCGTCGCGATGAAGACGCCGATCGACAGCAGCCCGACACCGATCAGCACCCAGGACACCCGTTGGGTCGCGATGTACAGCATCGACACGAACAGGCCGAAGAACAGCAGCGCGGTGCCGAGGTCCTTCTGCATGAACAGCACGCCCAGGCAGAAGAACCAGATCACCATGATCGGGCCGAGGTCGCGGGCCCGCGGCAGGCTGAACGGGCCGACCTTCTTGCCGATCAGCGACATCGCCTGCCGCTTGTTCACCAGGTAGCCGGCGAAGAACACGACCAGCAGCAGCTTCGCGAACTCGCCCGGCTGCACCGAGAACGGACCCAGATGGATCCACACCCGGGCGCCGTTGATCTCCGCGCCGATGCCGGGGACGATCGGCAGCAGCAGCAGGATGACCGCGCTGAGCCCGATCAGGTACGTGTAGCGCTGCGCGGTCTTCGGCGTGAACGACAGGGGCGCGTCCGGCTTGTCGGTGTCGCGCATGATCAGCACGGCGGCGACGAACAGGCCGATCCCGACGAACGTCCACATCAGCTGGCCGGGCGCGTCGGCGGCGTCGGGGAGCAGCTTCTTGCCCGCGGCCGCCGCGACCTTGCGGTCATGGCTGGTGTCGAGGTCCAGCCGGTAGATCATCGCCAGCCCGATGCCGTTCAGCGCCACGGCGAGCGGCAGCAGCAGCGGGTCGGCGTACGGGGTGAACTTGGCCTGGATGAGGTAGGCGGCGAGGGCCAGCACGACCAGCCCGCCGCCGTAGATGAACAGGCCGCCGGGGATGTTCCCGTCACGCGCGAGGCCGACCTCCGCGAACGCCGACAGCGTCAGGACCATCGCGAAGACGAGAAGTGCCAGCGACGCCGCGTTGCGCCGCTGGTACGGGAGGTGGGCCCTGATCTGGTCGCCGATCGATTGCATCTACGAGCTCCCCCCGCTCGAGGGGCAGTCCTTGATGGACGGGCTGCGCTTCCTGCACTCTTCCCGGCGTGCGCCGAGCTGGTCGAGCCTGGCCTGCGCCGCCTTCTGCCCGATGAACACGAGGGTGCCATTCTGGACCGCGGAGACGTCCGAGGCGGGCAGCTCGTCGATCCGGACGCCGCTCTTCTTGACCTCGGTCTGCCGGCAGTTCTGCTGCTCCCGGCCCTTCACCATGACGACCTCGCCGTCCTTCTCGACCAGCGAGTACTTGCAGACGGCGGTCTCCAGCTGCTTCAGCGCGTTCGGGCCGTCGACGGTGTAGGTGTCCTTGACCTGCTGCTGGAGGTCCTGCGGGAGGTCGGCGACCAGGATCGGCTGCTTCGGCTGGTCCTTCTCGGCCGCCTCGCGGGACAGGCTGAGGCCCGGCACCTTCTGCGTCGTCCCGCGGTAGAGGACGACCTCGCCGGCCTTGTTCGCGCCGATGTAGTAGCCGTTCCGGACGTTCTGCAGCAGCACGAACCCGCCCGCCACGACGCCCACGACGACCACGCCCGCCACGACGACCAGCCACGTCCAGCGGCGCGTGCCGCTCCGCCTCGCCTGCATCTGCTGCGCCTGCGGCATCGCGCCCGGCGCCGGCGGGGGGCCCATCGGGTCGCCCATCGGCATCGGAGCCTGCGGCGGCGGCATCTCGTCGACCGCCACCGGCGGCTGCGGCCGGGTGTCGCGCAGCTGCGCGGCCCGCCCGGCCGGGGTGTCGGCGACGGTCGTGTTCGGGCCCGTCCCGCCGCCCGGCGGCTCCGGCGGCGCCGCGTTCGCCGCCGCGCCCACCGCGTGGCCGGGGCCGCCCGTCGGGGGCTGGCGCTCCAGGTCCACGACGTCGGCGACGACGCAGGTGATGTTGTCGGGGCCGCCGCCCCGGTTCGCCAGGTCGATCAGCTGCCGGACGGCCTGCTCGGGGTCGTCCACGTCCGTGAGCACCTGGAAGATCGTCTCCGCCGTGACGACGCCCGACAGGCCGTCCGAGCACAGCAGGTACCGGTCGCCGACCTTCGCCTCGCGCAGCGACAGGTCGGGGTCGACCTCGCCGCGGCCGTCCAGCGCCCGCAGCAGCAGCGACCGCTGCGGATGCGAGGCCGCCTCGTCCGGGCTGATCCGGCCCTCGTCGACCAGCGACTGCACCAGCGTGTGGTCGTGCGTGATCTGGAACAGGCTGCCGTCGCGCAGCAGGTAGGCGCGCGAGTCGCCGATGTGCACCAGGGCGACCTGGTTGCCCGCCCACAGCATCGCCGTCAGCGTCGTCCCCATGCCCTGCAGGGCCGGGTCGGACTCCACGATGCGGTGCAGGTTGTCGTTCGCCGTCTTGACGGTGTGCTCCAGCGCGGCCAGCAGCTCGGTGGCGGGGAGGTCCTTGTCGAGCGCCCGGAGGGCCTCTATCGCGGCGGCGCTCGCGATCTCGCCGCCGACGTGCCCGCCCATCCCGTCGGCCACCGCGAGCAGGTGCGCGCCCGCGTACGCCGAGTCCTCGTTGCCCTCGCGCAGCATGCCCACGTCGGAGCGCGCGGCGTAGCGGATTCCCAGAGTCATTTGCGCAGCTCGATCACGGTCTTGCCGATACGGACCGGGACGCCCGGCGGGACCGGCATCGGCCGGCTCACCTTCGTGCGTCCGAGATACGTCCCGTTGGTCGAGCCGAGGTCTTCCACGATCCACTGGCCGTCCTGCGCGAAAATTCGGGCATGGCGGCTCGAAGCGTAGTCGTCGGTCACGACGAGCGTGGCGTCATTGGCACGGCCGATGGTGATGGGCACCCCCGTGAGGTCGATGACGGTGCCGGCCCGCTCGCCCTGGACGACCACCAGCTTCGTCGGGGCGCCGTTCTGGGCGCTGCGCTGCGGGCGCGGCGGCTTCGGCTGCCGGGCAGCCCTGGGGGGACGGGGCTGGGACGCGCGTGTGGCCGCCTTGGTCGCGGCCTTCGAACCGAACAGGTCGGCCCTGATCACGCCGACGGCCGCGATGACGAACAGCCACAGCACCGCCAGGAACGCCAGCTTGATCAGCGTGAGGGTGAATGGGGACATCGGAGTCGGGGTTACTCCCTATCGCGGCGGAACACAAGGGTCGTGCGGCCCATCGTGACCCGGGAGCCGTCGACCAGCGTGACCCGCCGGATCGGCTGCCCGTTCACGAACGAGCCGTTGGTCGACCCTAGATCCACGAGAGCGATTTCGGGACCTTCTACGCGGATCTCGGCATGGTGCCGGGACACGCCAGGGTCGACGAGGCGCAGGTCGCAGTCGGTGCCGCGACCCAGCAGGGTCACTGGGGTGTTGATCTCATAGGTGCGCTGAGTCGTGTCCGATCCCTCCACCGCCGTGGTCACCAGCAGGCGCGGATGCCCCCCGAACACCCCGCCCCGGCCGCCCTGCGGCACGTCGCTCACCGGCCGGCGGATCTCCCCGCCCTCGACCGTCGAGCCCCGGATCACCCCCGACCTGATGCGGAACATGCCCGTGGCGAGATCGCCCGCGTTCTCGAACCGCACGCGCACCGGACCGACGAAGGAGTACCCCTGCTCCTTCGCGTACTCGCGCGCCAGATTCGCCAGCTCCTGGCTCAGGCTGTCGGCGTACACCTGGAGCCGCTGCCCGTCCTGCTGAGAGATCTCGACGACGAAGTCGTTCGGAACGAGCGTGCGGCCCTGTGCCACGATCGCCGCCCGATCGTCCATCTCGCGCTGCACAGCACTGGCCACCTCGACCGGCTGCAGCTCAGACTTGAAGGCACGGGCGAAGGCCCCTTCGACCATGCCCTCGAGCCGTCGCTCGAAGCGCTGAATGACGCCCACGGGCACCTCCCTTCCCCACTGGTAGACGATCGTATCGGTGCGAAGGTTCGCTCGGCGTATCTGGATACCTAACCACTCCCGCCCCCGTGCTAG
Source organism: Spirillospora sp. NPDC049024 (assembly GCF_040649235.1). Lineage (NCBI taxonomy): Bacteria > Bacillati > Actinomycetota > Actinomycetes > Streptosporangiales > Thermomonosporaceae > Spirillospora > Spirillospora sp. NPDC049024. Next base: position 225,301 of record NZ_JBEZFD010000004.1, on the reverse strand, counting down.
CCTTTTCAGGCACCCGGAAACGGGACGGCGCCCACGGGCGGGTGGCGGAACGGCAGACGCGCACGGTTCAGGTCCGTGTGTCCGAAAGGATGTGAGGGTTCAAATCCCTCCTCGCCCACTCAGGGGTAGTGACGCAGGTCCTTCCCTAACAGTGACGGAATGAGCCCCCCGGCGACAAGCCGGGGGGCTCTTCCGTGTTCTGGGAGGCGAAGCCGCTCAGCGTAGTACGGCCGCCAGCAGGTCGGCCCCCAGTGCGGTCAGATCGGTCAGCTTCGCGGTGTACCGAACGTAACGGCCCTGCCGCTGGGCCGTGAGCAGGCCTGCGCGGCGCAGGACGGCGAGGTGGCGGGAGACCTCCGGGGGCGAGAGCTCCCAAGCGTGGGCCAGCTCACCGGTGGTGTGCGCGCCGCGGGCCAGGGTGCGCAGCAGCCGCAGCCGGACCGGATGCGCGAGCGCCTCCAGCCGTAGCGTGACCGTTTCCAGCGACACCGGTTCCGATGGACTCGCCTCGGCGACGGGGTACTGCACCACCGGCTGCCACCCGGGCGCGTAGACCGCCACCAGGTGCGGGCGGCCGAAGACGCTGGGGAGGAAGGTGACCCCGGCGCCGCGGGCGGCGGTCGCGCTGTCCTGCAGCTTGTCCACGATGATGTGGTCGCCGTCCGGTGCCAGGGTCACGGCGCTGGAGACCGACGCGAGTGCCGCCCTGACGCCCTGCTGCTTCAGCAGGTCGTTCTTCAGACGCAGGTCGGTGGCCAGTTGCGCGGCGACGCCCGTCCAGGCGAGGTCGAAGAAGGCCTCGGCGCACTGTTCGAGGGTGTCGCGCACCCGGGCTCGCACGCCGGCCGGGTCCGCGAGCAGCCGTTCCGCGAACGCCTCCTGGAGCGCGCCGCGGGCCTGGGCCAGGTCCAGGGCCCGCTCGCGCGCCGCCGCGTCGGCGAGCGGCGACGGTGCGGCGAAGTGGACCCGGTTGCTGCCGCACGTGGTGATGAGCGCGGCGGTCACATAGGTCTCGTCGTCGATCCGGTCCACCTCGTCCAACTCCTCGGCGAGGGTCGGCCGGGGACGAGCGGGGACCAGGAAGTCCGCTCGTGAGGAACGCCAGAGGAACTCCGCCTCCCTGAGCCTTTCGGCAAGCTCCGGTCGCAGTCCGGCCCAGACGCCCCCGGCCCAGCCGGCGAGCTGCGGGTGATGCCCGGGTTCGGCCAGCACGTGCAGCATCGCGGTCAGCTCGGCCAGCGGGGAGGCGGCGAACCGCAGTCGCCCCGATGGCAGGCCGCCGATGTCGATCCTCAACGTCATCCCCTCATCCTCGCTGGTCGGATGGCCTACGGCCGTCTCGGTTGACGGTCTTCGTCAACCGGGACGGCCGGCCGGGCGGCCGGACGCACCGTTGACGCCATGGCGACCACCACCAAGATCCACCCGCGCGCCCTCGTCCGTGCCTCCGGAGGCCCCCGCTACGCCGTCGCCCTGGCGGTGGACGCGCTCGGCACCGGCTTGCTGCGGCCCTTTCTACTGCTCTACGGGGTGATGGTGCTGAGGCTGTCCGCGTCGGGCACCGGCATCGCCATGACGGCCGGGGTCGTCGCGGGGCTGGTGTGCATGCCCGCTGTCGGCCGTTGGATCGACCGGGGCGCACGCAGCACGGTCGTGGCGGCATCGATGCTGGTGCGGGTGCTGGGCGTGGCGCTGCTGCTGGCCGCTCCCGCAGGGCACGTCTGGCCGTTCGCGACGGCGGCGCTCTTCCTCGGCATCGGCAACCAGGCGTGGCCGGCCGCCCACGCCGCCCTCGTGGCCACGGTCGCGCACGGCCGCGAACGCGACGCCGCTCTCGCGGGAGGGCGCGCCCTGCGCAACGCCGGCCTGGGCGTGGGCGCCCTCCTCGCCACCGCATGCCTTACGGGCGGCGCCACCGCTCTGCAGGCGCTGGCGGCCGTCACCGGGCTCGCCTATCTCGTTGCGGCGGCTTTGGCATGGTCGGTCCGCCTGCGCACGCGTCCGGCCGCCGTTCCGGCCACGGGTGGGGCCGGCCCCGCACCTCGGATGCGTGTGTTGCTGGCGGCCAACGTGGTCTACGTCTTCTGCCTCAACGTCCCCGAAATCGCGGTGCCCCTGGTCCTGGTGACCCAGTTGCACGCATCCCCGCTGTGGTCGGCGGGCGTTTTCGTGGCGAACACGGTGCTGGTGGTCACCCTGCAGGTACCGGTCACCGTCCTGATGTCCCGCTTCTCCCGGCGGACCGTGCTGGCTCTCGCCGGCGTGGTACTCGCCGCGTCCTACCTCGGTTTCCTGGCGGCCACGTCGCCGGGACACCGCTGGAGTGCCCCGGCCGTCGCCGCGGTCTCCGTGCTCTGCGCCATCGGCGAGATCATCTATGCCGGCAGCGCCACCGCGCTCGTCACCGCCCTCGCCCCGGCCCCGGTCCTCGGACGCGCCCTCTCCCGCTTCCAGCTCTCCACCGGCTTCGGCCTCGCCGTCTCCCCGGCGGTCATCACCGCTCTCGCCTCCCACGGCCCCGTCGCCCTCTGGGGCGGCCTCGCCGCTTCGACGCTCCTCTCCGCCTCGGCCGTCGCCACCGAGAAAGATCAGGGAACACGGCCGAGCGGTCGCCGCCCGGCGGGAGCGGGCTCGTGAGCGGACGGGGTCGGTGCCGAGGCCGGCGGGCTCAGACCCGTGATGCTCGGGTGTCGACGGGGTCGGCTGAGGAGGCGCCGCGAAGCCGCCGGATCTCTTGCAGGCTGAAGGCGGAGGCGACGGCGATGATGACGGTCGTCACACAGGCCCACTGGACCGTGCGGATACCGAACGCCGTGGTGGCGGGCCCGGCGATGCCGTAGGCGATGGGGAGGCCGATGGCGCCGATCATGCCGATGGTGGAGAGCACGCGGCTGAGCTGGTCGTCGGGGACGACGGCCTGCAGGTGGCTCTGGTAAGTGATCATTTGCAGGGTGGCGGCGGCTCCGGCGCCCGCGGCGGCCGCCGCTACGACCGCGAGCGGCGCCTCGCTCGCCATGGCCGCCAGGAACACCACGTCCGGCAGGTAACCGCCGACGACCACCAGGCCGACACGGCTCGGCCGGGTCAGCAGGGAGGTCACCGAACCGAGGATGAATCCGACGCCGATCGCGGATTGGACGATGCCCCATGCGACCGGGCCCCCGAGCGCGGACCCGGCGTAGACAGGGCCGACGACGTTGACGGCCGTCACCCAGGCCATCCCCGTGATCGCGCTGAGCAGAGCCAGCACCCACATCCAGCGGCGGCTGCGGAACGCGCTCCACCCCTCGGCCAGGTCCCGGCCCAACGGCTGCCGTGGCCCGGCCTGCCGGGCCGCGGGGATGCGGACGCCGGCCAGCAGCGCGGCGGACAGGAAGAAGGTGCCGGCGTCCCAGGCCAGGATCCAGCCGGGACCGCACGTGGCGATCACCGCTCCTGCCACCGACGGCCCGACGATCATCACCGTGTTGTTGGTGATCTGGTGGAGGGCGTTGGCGGTGGTGAGGTTCCGCTTCGCGACCAGGGTCGGCAGGACGGCCTGGGAGGCGGGAGTGAAGAAGGCGCCGGACGCACCGCCCAGCAGCGCGAGCGCGGCCAGCGAGGGGAGGTTCGCGGTGCCGGTGAGGATCGCCGCGGCCGACAGGGCCTGGGCCATGCCGCTGGCGATCTGGCAGACGACCATGACGGGGATGCGCGGGAAGCGGTCGGCGGTCACCCCGGCCGGGGGGCTGAGGAGCAGGACCACGGTCGGTGCGCCGAGCAGGACCACGGCGATGCCGCCGGCGCCGCCGCCGAGGTGCAGGATCGCCCAGGCGAGCGCCACCGGGGCGACGGTGGAGCCGGTGACCGACACCCACCGGCCGATGAACCAGCGGCGGAACCGCCGGTCGGCCAGCAGCCGTGCCGCATCGTTGACGCCGCCCATCAGGACGCCTCGGGTCGGCGGCCGGTCCGCCCGGTGGAGATGCCGGTGGATGCGCTCATCGAAGTCCCCGATGGCCGTCGTCTGACATCGGGTGGCCAGGGCTTGCCTCGGCCGTGCGTGATCCGGTGCCCGCTCGCGCGGGCACCGGAAAATCAGCGTATCGACGGCCTTTCGGAGTTGCGGGCAAGGCCGACGCTGACCTGCTCGCGGCTCGAGATCAGGTCAGCGGGGTGCTGGACAGGACGCGGCGGAGCACGCTCCAGGAGAGGTCGGAGTGGGTCGTGAACTTGTCCCGCTCCTGGTTGTCCTCGCGGATGTAGTCGAAGACGTTGCGGTTGTGGCTCTCGCCGTCGTTGATCTCGATGGCGGTCTCGTCGGGGTTGAGGTACACGTGGAAGCTGGCGCCGAACTCGTCGGTGGAGTTCACGAAGCCCGGGCCGGTGGTGCCGTCGCCGCCGTCCATGGGGCAGAACACCCGGTGCACGGCGTAGGTCTTCTTGGTCAGCCACGCGCACTGCCCCGGGGTGAGGGTGACCAGGCCGAGTTTGGTGGCGTCCCAGTCCAGGTCGTCGTAGAGCATGACGTCGAGCTGGCCGGCGAGGCAGAAGACGATCCCGGACGTGTGCCCGTGGGAGTGGATGGGCGAGTAGTGCTGCGCCGGCCAGATCTCCAGCACCACCGGTGAGCCGATGTCGCCTTCGGTGTCGTCGAGGCTGTCGAGGTGCCCGTGTTCGGTCGCCAGATGGTCGAAGTCTCCCCGGCCGGTGCAGGCGACGCGGATGTAGGGCGGGTGCGAGTCGTCCTTGTCGTTCTTCTTCAGCAGGATCCGGCGCAGGAGTCCCATGTCCTCGTCGTTCTCGGAGGGGGCCAGATGCTTGCGCATCGCCTCCACCTCCCACGCGGAGAGCCGCAGGTCCGCGGCCTTCCGGGCCAGGTCCATCACCGCGGGCGGGATCATCAGCTGCCGGTTGTACTCGTCGAACGACGTCGCCTGCCCGATCACCGGCGACGGGACGGCCCGCGCGCCCTGCAGGCGCAGTCGCCGCTCCTCCTCCTTGGTGATGTGGAAGGGGTACGCCCCCTCGACCTCGTCGAGGGTGTCGGCGGAGTGCGTTGCGTTGGTCATGATCATGACGGACTCCTGTCGCGGGGGGCTTGGTCCACCGGGACCACTCGATGCGGCACGAGCCTCCCACCGCCCCAAAAGCCCGAACAATCACCACCACAACCATGGAAGTGTCACTAAGAGTAATCAAGCGTAAGCGTTCCGGAAAGACCGGGCGACCGGCGTTCCAGAGCGGTCCTCGCCGACCGGCGGCCGGGGCGCAATGGGCCGGACGACCTCACCGCGGACCCGGCCGGCGGCGCGTCAGCGCCGTCCGATGACGGCGCGCTCCTCCTGTTCCAGGATCTCCACGAGCGGTACGTCGTCGTAGTTGGTGAGGACGACGCCGACCCAGCCGGTGTCGGGGTAGACGTTCCAGTTGGCGCCGCTGCCGGCGGTGCCGCCGCCGCGCCCGAACTGCCACTGGCCGTTGACGATGCGCATCGGCCCCGTGTAGCCCTCGAACGACGCGTCGGCGGAGGCCGCCCGGCGGCCCCCGCCGTTCTCCTGCGGAGCCAGGGGGTACTTGGCCCCGGTGAGCAGGTCGGCGTAGGGCCGGTCCAGCACTTCGCCTTCCTGCAGGGCCTGCGCGAACCGGACCAGGTCGCGCGCGGTGGCGAAACCGTCGTCACTGGCGTAGCCGATGAAGGCGCGGCCCGGGTTCTTGCCCGCTATCTCCGGCTGCACGCTGCCCTTGTCCAGGTTGCGGACGGCGTCCACCCGGCCCCCGTCGGACTGCCGCATGTACGAGTGCGCGATGTGCTCGTCGGCGAGCCATTGCGGCCTGGTGTAGAACCCCGAGCCGGTCATGCCGCAGCGCGCGAAGATGCGCTCGTGCACGTAGTCCCAGTAGGTCATGCCGGTCACGGCCTCCACGATCTGGGCGGCCATGGAGAGCCCGACGCCCCCGCCCGCGATGTGGCCCTGGTTGACCGAGCCGGGCGGGACCACCAGCCTCGCCTGCCGGATCCACTGCCGGTTGAACTCGTGCACTTCCTCCTTGCTGTTGAAGACGCGTCGCAGGTCCAGTTCCGGGGCGTCCATCCCTCCGGAGGTGGTGAGCAGATGGTGGATCGTCACCCGCTCCGCGATCTCCTTGTCGATGCCCGTCAGGTGGGCGCCCACCGTGTCCGCCAGATTCACCTTGCCCTGCTGCGCCAGTTGCAGGACGGCCACCGCCAGGAACGGCTGGATCGCCGAGGAGAGGTTGACCGCGATGCCCTCGTGGTTGCGGATTCCTCTCTCCTTGTCGGCCATGCCGTAGCTGCGCGACAGCACCGTCCGTCCCCGGTGCGACAGGAGCACCACGCCGGAGAACTTGTCCTTGGCGGCCAGGTTCGCGACGAACCGGTCGTAGGCCCCGCCGGGCCGAGTGGCCGGCGGGATGTCGGACACGGCCGGGGCCTCGTCGGCGTGGCCGGTTCGGGCGTCTGCCAGCGGCGCGCCGGCCGCCACCACGCCGGCGGCCGCCAGCCCGCCCCGTCCGAGCAGCCGCCGCCGGTCCATCCCGGGTGCGGAATCCGAGCCCATGATCACGCCTTTCCCCTGCTCGACGAACCGGCCTTCGATGCGCTGTTGTGCATGCCTCCACTGAAGTCGGGGGCCTGTTGCGGTGGCGTATGCGGTTTTCGATACGCCCGCGATATGCGGAATCCCGGCATCGAGGAATCGGCACACGCCGACGGCGGGACCGCTGCCGGTCGTCGGGGCAGCCCGGCTGACGTCTTCCAGGCCCGGCGGGTCGGTCACTGGGGGTTGCAGTGGCGGCCTGTTCGCAGGTTCGCTGTGGCGTTGGCGATGACGGTGTCCAGGCGGTCCCGCGTGCTCGCCAGATCGGTGATCTGCCGGTCGATGCGGTCCCGTTCGGCCGAGAGGCGGTCGAGCAGTTCCGGTGTGGCCTCGCCGTCCACGACGCAAGGCAGCAGGTCCCGGATCGACCTGCTCGCCAGCCCGGCGGCGTACAGCCGCTGAATCAGCCGGACGCGGTCGACCGCGCCTTCGGCGTAGTGACGCTGGCCGCTGGGGCTGCGCTCCGAGGCGAGCAGCCCCTGCTCCTCGTAGTACCGAAGCGCCCGGACACTGACGCCCGCCCTGGCGGCGAGTTCGCCGATGCGCATCGTGCCTCCACCCGTGACCTGGGCTACAGCCCTTGCCTCTGACGTCAATGTCAGGTTTTAGCGTAGCCAACGCCGGGCTCGTGCCCGCCATCAGCCAGGACGCCGCACGGGCGCGATTGCAGGCCCGCGCCGTCCCGCCTCCGGAAGGAAGAACGTTCCATGACCGCATCGGAAAGGGCAGCCGTGGCGCTCCCCCCGTCCGCCCCCGTCGTCTCCGTGAAGCCGGTGGTGCTCGAAGCGCCGGGCCGAGGTGAGGACCTCAAGGTGAGGGTCTCCGCGCCGGTGACCGGAAGCGAACTGCCCATCGTCGTCTTCTCACATGGCTTCGGCTCGTCGCTGGACGGCTACGGGCCCCTGGCCGACTTCTGGGCCGCGCACGGCTTCGTGGTCGTGCAGCCCACCCACCTCGACTCCAGGACAGTAGGCCTTCCCCAGGACGATCCCCGCACTGCGCGGCTCTGGCGGTTTCGCGTCGAGGACATGCAGCGTGTTCTCGACCGGCTCGGTCTGTTGGAAGCCGCCGTGCCCGGTCTCAGCGGCCGCCTCGACCGCGGCCGCATCGCCGCCGCCGGGCACTCCTTCGGCGGCCAGACGGCGGGCAATCTGCTGGGCCTGCGCGTCCTCGATCCGGGAAGCGGGCGGGGCGAGGACCTCTCCGATCCGCGGATCACGGCGGGGGTGCTGCTCGCCACGGCCGGAAGGGGCGGAGCGGACCTGACGCCGTTCGCGGCCGAGCAGTTCCCGTTCATGAACCCCGACTTCGCTGACATGACCACGCCGGCCCTCGTGGTCGCCGGTGACAACGACGACTCCCCGCTGTCGGTCCGGGGACCGGAGTGGCTCGCCGACCCGTACTTCCTGAGCCCGGGGCCCAAGAGCCTGCTCACCCTGTCCGGGGCCGAACACTCGCTCGGCGGGATCGCCGGCTACGAGATCCGGGAGACGACGGACGAGAACCCCGAGCGGGTCGCGCTGATCCAGCGGGTCACCTGGGCCTACCTTCGCCACGCGCTCGGCGTCGACGACGCGGGTTGGACCGCGGCGCAGAAGGCCTTGGCGGACGGCGCGAACCCCATGGGCCGCCTCGAATCCAAGTGATGCGCCGAGGAGCCGGTCACCGCCGTTCGCGTCATCGGACGGCCAGGTCGAAGCGGTCCTTGAGGCCGGTGAGGCGTTCGAGGGGTTCGTTGGCGAACACGAGCCGCAGGTAGTGCGTTCCGCTGGGGCCCCAGCCGTCCATGGGGGTGGCCGCGATCTTCGCCCGGTGGAAGAGGCGCCGGGACAGCTCGGCGGCGGTCAGACCCAGGGGCCTGGCGTCGATGAGGAGCGACCAGCCACCGTGCGGACGGACGACCCGGTAGTCGGCGAGCTGGTCCAGGATCCTTTCGCAGCGCCGCTGCCATTCGGCGGTGGCGGCGGCGACGTCGGCCTCGGCGTCGGGCGCGTCCAGCGCGGCCGCCACCGCGTTCTGGGCAAGGCCGACCTGGCAGACGACGTTGGTCAGGCCGACCAGGCGGATGTCGGCGACGATGGGGGCCGGGCCCACGACCCAGCCGACGCGCCAGCCGATGAGCCGCAGCTCCTTCGAGGCCGAGCCGACGGTGATGGTGCGCGCCGCCAGGCCGTCGTGGGCCGCGGGGTGGCCGGGAGGACGGCCGTCGAAGCGGATGCGCTCCATGGCCGCGTCATAGATCAGCCAGGCGTCGTGGCGTTCGCAGGCGTCGGCGAGGGCGGACCAGTGGCGGTCGTCCAGGACGAGGCCGGTCGGCATCGCCGGGCCCATCATCAGGACCGCCGCCGTCTCGGGGCCGACGGCGTCGGCGAGCCGTTCGGCATCGACGGTCCAGCCGTCCGCGGTGGGCTCCGCGGGGACGAAGCGGGGGACCCCGCCCGCGAGCCGCACCCGGTTGACCAGTCCGGCGTAGATGGGGTCGCACAACACGACCTCCTGCCCGGGTTCCACCGTCGCCAGCAGCGTGTTGAGGATGCCGTTGAGCCCGCCGGCCACGCTGACGCACTCGGTGGCGGGGTCGTAGCGACGCCCCGCGATGCGTCCCACGTGCGCCGCGGCGGCCTCGCGAAGGGAGCGGTGCCCCTGGAACGGCAGGTAGCTGTTGGCCGCGTCGTCGTCGACGGCCGCATGCGTTGCGGCGAGGGCGACGGCGGGCGGCCGGAGGTCGGTGTCGAGGTTCTCCAGCCGCAGGAACTCCGGGTCGTTCACGGCGTCGGCCGCGTCACCGACGGCGTCCACACCGATGCCCGGGATGTCGCGCAACCGCGCCACCGTCATGACCGCCTCCACCGTCGTTCAGTTTCACTGGTACAGGCATACCACTATGCTGATATGCATGGATTCTGCGCAAGTGGTGGGGCGGAACGTGCACCGGCCGCGTCCCCCACCGACCTGTCCGAAGTCGATTCCATCCGGTTCGACATCGCTCACCCGCACCTGTACGAGGGCACACCGCGGGCAGCCGCGCCGTCCATCCGCTTCGGGCCTACGCGGCCGGAAAGGCGGCCTGTAGCAGGAGGCCACCTTGCCGGCGGGGGGACGCGCTAAGGGTTCCGCCGTGGGCCAGCACTATCGCGTGGACGATGGACAGGCCCAGCCCGTGGTGGCCGTCGCCGCGCGCGGAGCGGTCCAGCCGCTGGAACGGTTCGAGCAGCCGGGCCACCTGTTCGGGCGAGACGACCGGGCCGGTGTTGCTCACGCTGATCACGGCGTGCCCGTCCCGCGTTCCCGTCGCCACGTCGACGCTCCCTCCGGGCACGTTGTACCGCATGGCGTTGTCGACGAGGTTGGCCACGAGGCGCTCGACCAGAGCGGGGTCGCCCGCGGTCGCGGCGGGGGCGATCCGCGCATACAGGCGAGGGCCGCCGGGCGTCTCGGGGTGGTCCGCCAGCACCTGCTCGGTGAGTGCGGCCAGGTCCACCGGGACGCGGCCGTCCAGCCCACGCTCGCTGGTGGCGAGGGTGAGCAGCGACTCCAGCAGCCTTCCCTGCTGGTCGCTGATCGCCAGGATGCGCTCGAAGGTCTTCTGGAACGCCGCAAGGGTCGGCCGCCGGTCGGTGAGCGTCTCCTCCACCAGCGCGCGTTGGAGCGTGAGCGGGGTGCGGAGTTCGTGCGCGGCGTTGGCGACGAAGCGCTTCTGCGCGTCGAGCGCGGCCTCCAGGCGCCCGAGCAGGCCGTCCACGGTGTCGGCGAGGTCCTTGAGCTCGTCGCGGGAGCCGGTGAGGGCCAGCCGCTCGTGCACGTTGCGCGCCGAGATGTGCCGGACGGTCGTGGTCATCGTGCGCAGCGGGCGCAGCACTCGTCCCGCGACGAACCAGCCGAGCGCCAGGGACACCACCAGCATGATCGCCAGTGCGATCCCGGCCTGGGCGAGGAACCCGTGCGTCAGCGTGTCCTGCTGCTGCTCCCTCCACAGGGCCACCGAGTCGGCCGTCTCGGGGGGAAGGCCCAGCCGGGACTTGCAGTCCGTCATGCTCGCGTCGACGCACGGGACCCGCACCTTGAAGACCGCGTTCCTTCGCAGGAGCACGAACGTGATCGCCAGCAGGACCGCGCCGGAGACGGCGAACAGCGCGCCGTACAGCACCGTGAGGCGCATCCGGACCGTCCGCGGCACCCCGCGCAGGAGCGGCCTCATATCCGGTAGCCGCTCTGCGGGACGGTCTCGATCACCGGCGGGGGGCCGAGCTTGGCCCGCAGGCGGTTGATCGTCGCCTTCACCGTGGTGGTGAAGGGGTCGGCCGCCTCGTCCCAGACGCGTTCCAGCAGTTCCTCGGCGGAGACGACGCGCCCTCTCGCCGCGAGCAGGTACTCCAGTACCGCCATCTCCTTCGGGCTCAGCGCCAGGCGCAGCCCGGCGCGGGTGACGACGCGCCGGGCCGGGTCGAGCCGCAGGTCGCCGTGCTCCAGGATCGGCGGCAGGGCCGGCTGCGCCCGCCGCCCGAGGGCGCGGATGCGCGCGACCAGCTCGGCGTACGCGAACGGCTTCGGCAGGTAGTCGTCGGCGCCCAGGCTGAGCCCCTCGACCCGGTCGGCGATCGTGCCGGACGCGGTGAGCATCAGGACCCGGGTCCGGCGGCCCGGGTCGGCCACCAGCGCGCGGCAGACGTCGTCGCCGTGCACCTCGGGGAGGTCGCGGTCCAGCACGACCACGTCGTAGTCGGTCAGGGCCGCGCGGTCGAGCGCGGCTCGGCCGTCGAGAGCGATGTCCACCGCCATCCCCTCGCGCTGCAGGACCCGGGCCACGGAGTCCACCAGTTCCGCGTGATCCTCGGCCACCAGCACTCTCATCGCGGTCAGCCTTCCCGATGCGCGGTCACACCCGGGTCACAGTCTCGCGCACCGCCCTGTGACCGCTCCCCTTCTAGACATGACCTCGCAAGTGACGTCCTTCAGGAAGGGGAGCGATGAACAGGGCCTCAGTGTCGCTGGCCGCGTCGGCCGCCGCACTCGCCGTGGCCGCCGCCGGATGCGGGGGCTCCGGTGAATCGAAGAGCGGGTCGTCCGGCACGGATCCCGCGGGCGCGTCCGGCGCGAAGGCGGTCGCCACGGTGGACCAGGGGATCAGGCACGCGCAGTGCATGCGCGAGAACGGCCTTCCGGGCTACCCCGACCCCGGCCAGAACCCGGGCGCGAACCTCCCGGACCGCGACTCCGCGGCGTTCCGGAAGGCGCAGCGGGCGTGCCAGTCGCTGGAGCCGCCCCAGAAACAGCCCGGTACGCCGGAGAACGCCGAGCTCCAGGCGAAGATGCTGAAGTGGACGCAGTGCATGCGCAAGAACGGCGTCCCGAACTTCCCTGACCCGCAGGACGGGCGCATCCTCGTCAAGAAGGGCACCATCGACAACAAGACCCCGCAGTTCCGCAGGGCCGTGGAAGCCTGCCGCCCGCTCGAAGCCGGCGGCGCCAAGGGCACCGGCGGCTGAGGGCGGGGACTCGATGAGCATCAAGGTGACCGAACCGGCCCTGGAGAAGCGGGACGCGCCCGCCCGCCCGCCGCGGCGGCGGAGTCGCCGCAGGATGATCGGCGGCGGAGTCGTGCTCGCGGTGGCGGCCGCCGTCGGTGCGGCCGTCGCCGTGGCGGCCTCGTCCGGTGACGACGGCAGGGCCGAGACGGCGGCGGGCGGCGCGACCTCGCTCGTGGCCGTCCAGGAGGGCCCGCTCTCCTCGCAGGTCAGCCAGGACGGGACGCTCTCGTACGCGGGCGCCGCCGGAGGGGCCCCGTACCAGGTGGTCAATCAGGCGAAGGGAACGTACACCCGGTTGCCGGCGGCGGGCGCCCAGGTCGACTGCGGCGAGACGCTGTACAAGGTGGACCAGAAGCCGGTGATCCTGGTCTGCGGGAGCACGCCCGCATACCGGGACCTGGCCGTGGGCGACGACGGCAGGGACGTCCGGGCGCTGAACAGGACGCTGGTGGACGGGGGCTACGCCGGCGGGTCCGGGCTCGATCCCGATTCCCGCCACTTCGGGTGGGCGACCGCGGCGGCCCTGGAGAAGCTCCAGGGCGAGCGCGGCGCCGACGTGACCGGCAGGCTGGACCTCGGCCAGGCGGTGTTCCTGCCCGGCCCGCTGCGGATCGGCAAGGTCACGGCCGGGAACGGCACGGGAGCGGCTCCGGGCCGTCCGATCATGGAGGCGTCGTCGAACCGGCGCGAGGTGGTCGTGTACCTCGACCCCTCGCAGCAGTCGGAGGTCGGGAAGGGCGACGGCGCGCGGATCACGCTGCCGGACAACCGGACCACGCCCGGCGTGGTCAGCCGGATCGGCACCGTCGCGACGTCCTCCGGTAAGGACGACGCCGATGCGGCGCCCGCGACGCTCCCGGTCTACATCACGCTCAAGCGCCCGAAGGACGCCGGGACGCTCGACCAGGCACCGGTCCAGGTGGAGATCACCACGGACGGCGTCAAGAACGCGCTCAGCGTGCCGGTCACCGCGCTCCTCGGGCGGGCCGGCGGGGGGTACGAGGTCGAGGTCGCGGCGGGGGACGGCCGGACCCGGTTCGTCCCGGTCACGTTGGGACTGTTCGACCATGCGGGCGGGCGGGTCCAGGTCTCCGGCGCGCTGAAGGCCGGCGATCGAGTGGTGGTGCCGTCGACGTGAACGTCATCGAGCTGGAGAACGTCACCAAGACCTACGGTACGGAGCCTCCCGTCCACGCGTTGCGCGGAGTGAGCTTCACCGTCCGGAGCGGGGAGCTGGTCGCGATCGTCGGCCCGTCGGGATCGGGCAAGTCCACGCTGCTGCACATCCTCGGCACGCTCGACCGGCCCACCGAGGGCACGGTGCGGATCGGCGGGGAGGACGTCGCGGAGCTCACCGACCGCGGGCTCGCTGCGCTTCGGGCGCGCAGCATCGGCTTCGTCTTCCAGCAGTTCCACCTGTCCGAGCACGCGACCGTCCTGGAGAACGTCGCCGACGGCCTGCTGTACGGCGGGGCGGGGCGGGCCGAGCGGCGCGAACGCGCCGCCGAGGCGCTCGTCCGGGTCGGGCTGGAGGACCGGGCGGGCTTCCGTCCGGGCAGGCTCTCGGGCGGGCAGCGCCAGCGCGTGGCGATCGCCCGCGCACTGGTCGGCCGCCCGGCCATCGTCCTCGCCGACGAGCCGACGGGGAACCTCGACAGCGGGACGGGCGCGGCCATCATCGAGCTGCTGCACGAGCTCAACGCCGGCGGGGCGACCATCTTGATCATCACGCATGACGGGGGCCTGGCCGAGCGGATGCCCCGCCGGCTGCACGTTCTCGACGGGCGGATCGTCACCGACAGCGCGGCGCGTGCGATGGAGGGCGTATGAGGCTGTCGGACCAGATGCGCGTGGCCGGCGTCGGGATCCGGGCGCGCCGCCTGCGGGCCGCGCTGTCCGCGCTGGGGATAGCGATCGGCACCGCGGCGATCGTGGCGGTGCTCGGGCTGTCCGCGTCCTCCCAGGCCGGGCTGCTGGCGCAGATCGACCGTCTCGGCACGAACCTGCTGACCGCCAACACCGGCAAGTCGGTCACCGGCGGGACGGCGCAGCTCCCGGTCGCCGCGCCCCAGCGGATCTCCCATCTGCCCGATGTCGAGCACACGGCGCACGCCGGCGCCATCGACGGCGCGAACGTGTACCGCAGCCCGCTGATCCCGGCGATCAACACCAACGCGCTGAAGGTGGAGGCCGCCAGCCTCAACCTTCCCGAGGTGGTCGGGACCGGTGTGGCGCAGGGCCGCTGGCTGAACACGGCGACCGAGCGCCGGCCGGTCACGGTCCTCGGCGCCCTCGCGGCGGAGCGCCTCGGAATCGACCGCGTCCACCCGGGGCAGCGAATCTGGCTGAAGAACCAGTGGTTCTACGTCGCCGGCATCCTGCAGCCGGCGGTGCTGTCGACCGACATCGACACCAGTGCCCTGATCGGCTACCCGGCCGCGGAGCGCTACCTCGGCTACACGACCGTCGACAAGGGCGAGCAGGCGGCCGGACCTCCGACGACGGTGTACGTGCGGGCCCGGACGGACAGGGTGAACGCGGTGCAGGGGGTGCTCGCGCAGACCGCGAACCCCGAGTCGCCCGGCGATGTCGACGTGAGCCAGCCGTCGGACGCGCTCACCGCGCGGGCCGCCGCCGAGGGCGCGTTCGACAGCCTGTTCCTCGGGCTCGGGATGGTGGCGCTGATCGTGGGCGCGGTCGGGGTCGCCAACATCATGATCATTTCGGTGCTGGAGCGGCGGTCGGAGATCGGGCTGCGCCGGGCGCTCGGCGCGACCCGGGGCCAGATCCGCACCCAGTTCCTGTCCGAGGCGGTCATGCTCGCGCTGCTCGGCGGGGTCGCCGGGGTCGCGGCCGGGGCGCTGACCACCGCGGTCTACGCGAACGTCAAGGGCTGGGCGGTGGTGATCCCGGCCGAGGCGTGGGCCGGCGGGATCGGCGCGGCGATCGTGATCGGCGCGATCGCCGGCCTGCTGCCCGCCCTGCGGGCCGCCCGCCTCTCCCCGACCGAGGCACTGCGCACGCTCTGAGCGGCAGGGAGCCGTCGGCACGCCTGGAAGTGCCGAGGCCGAACGATCACGAAGAGGAGAAGTCCATGACCGATGACGGCGAATGGGACCGGCGTTCCGTCCTTCGGGGCGCGGCCGTGGCGGCGGGTGCCGCCGCGGCGGTGCCGCTGCTGGGCCGGGCGGCCACGGCGCGGACCGGGACCGGGGACGCGGACGCACTGTTCAAGGCCGGCAGGTTCGAGCAGGCCGGCCGAGCCTACGAGAAGATCCTGAGGACGGACCCGGAGAACGTGCGCGCGGCCCGCCAGCGCGGCTATGTCGGGCTGCTGAGCAACAGGTTCCCCGAGGCCGAGAAGTACCTCAAGATGGCCTTCGACCTGGCGCCCGGCGACAGGGAGACAAACCAGCTCCTGGGCGACTGCTACATCCGGCAGGATGAGTTCTCCCTCTCCCTGCCGCACTGGCAGGCGGTCGGCAACGAGGTGCGCGTGAAATGGTTCGGGGCGCTCCGCGGCCAGGCGTATCAGATCCACGGTGACACGGCGCGGCTGCCGTGGCAGCAGCTGGATCCGGCCGCGCTGGTGGAGGGCTCGGTCAACGGCGGACCGCCGAAGCGCTTCATGTTCTACACCGGCGCCCCGTGGCTGGGCCTGTCGGCAGAGGTGGCCGAGGAGGCCGGGCTGACCGCCGTGGCCGAGCAGAAGATCGATTACCTGAACGGCACCGCATGGCAGTACTTCGGGGTGCTGGAATCGTTCAGGATGGGCGGCATCGAACTGCGCAACATCCCCGTGGAGTGGTCGGAGACGGACCAGGCTTCGCCCGGGGGCGCCAACGACGGCATCATCGGCACGTGGATCTTCTACCACCTGCTGACCACGTTCGACTACGCGGGCCGGTCGCTGATCCTGCGCCGCCGGACCCCGGACACGGCCGCGAAGGTACGCGCCGAGGCCGCACAGGCAGGCGTCCAGCCCCTGCCGCTGTGGCTGGCTCGTGAGCATGCGGTGCACAGCAGGGGCGGCATCGCCGGCTCCGGCCCAGGGGTGGTGGGCCTGTCCATCGGCGGAGCCACCGAGACCGCCGCGATCGTGTCCGAGGAAACGGCCAAGCGGTTGCGGGTCCGCGTCGACTACGACCGCCCGATGGAGACCTTCGGCCACAGCCATCCGGTCGTCGTCTACCCCTGCTACCCGCAGGAGATACGTCTCGGCAGCGCCTCCGCCAAGGAGATCTACTGCGGCGCGAACCCGACCATGCGGCCCGCCCCCAACGGATTCGACACGCTGGGCGCCTTCTTCCACCCCTTCTACAAGCCCTACAACATCACCCTCGACTTCACCGACATGAACGTCTACATCGCCCGGGGCAAGGCCGCCTGACCGTCGTTCAGTTTCACTGGTACAGACATACCACTACGCTGATACGTATGGATTCTGCGCAAGTGGTGGGGCGGAACGTGCACCGGCTGCGGACGGCGGCGGGGATATCGCTGGCCGACCTGGCGTCCGCCAGCGGCATCAGCAAGACCACGCTGCACGGCATCGAACAGGGCCAGGGCAACCCGACCCTGAGCACCCTGTGGGCCATGGCCACCGCGCTGAAGGCGTCCCTCGGCGAACTGCTGGAGGCGCCCCCCTCGACGCTGGAGGTGGTCCGCGCCGGTGACCGGCGGCCGCGGGTCGAGGGCGACGCGGTCAGCGCACGCCTCCTCCACCGCATCAGGCTGCGCGGCACCGTGGAGGTCTACGACATCGCCATCGCCGAGAGCACCCAGCACTCCGACGCCCACCTGCCCGGTGTGGAGGAATGCCTCGTGTTCACCCGGGGACGCGCCACCACGGGCCCGGCCGCGTCCCCCACCGACCTGTCCGAAGGCGATTCCATCCGGTTCGACGCCGCCCACCCGCACCTGTACCGAGGTCGCACCGCGGACGCCCGAGCCGTCCTCCTGATGATCCACCCCGAGAACTGACGCGCGACCCCGGCGCCAAGACCACCACACGAGTGGTCCGCGCCGAGGCCGGGTGGCCATCACGTCCTCTGGTCGGCGGCACACGCGCAGCGCAACGGCAACCCTCTCGACGCTTGATGGGCGCTGCGGGGGGCGGGGTACGGAGAGGGCATGACGTCGGTAGAGCGACTTTCGCCTCCCCTGTTCGACGGCGACCTGGTGCTCGACGGCCCGGCCCTTGAGGCCGCGGCGGAGGACTTCGGGCATCTCGTCCGGCGGGAGCCGCTGGCGGTGGTCAGGCCGCGCACGGCGGCGGACGTCGTCCGCGCGACCCGATGGGCCGCCGAGCGGGGATGGAAGATCGCGCCTCGCGGGGAGGGGCACTCCCTCTACGGCCGGGCGCAGGTGGACGGCGGCATCGTCGTCGACATGAGCGGGCTGAACGGCGTCCACGACCTCGGCGAGGACCAGGTGGCCGTGGACGCCGGCGCGACGTGGCGCTCGGTCCTGGCCGAGACGCTGCCGCGCGGGCTCACGCCGCCGGTGCTGACCAACTTCCTCGACCTGTCGGTGGGCGGCACCCTGTCGGTCGGCGGGCTCGGCGGCACGACCCACCGGTACGGGCTCCAGACCGACCAGGTGCTCGAACTGGAGGTGGTCACCGGCGACGGGCGGCTCCTGACGTGCTCGGCGCACGAACGGACCGACCTGTTCGACGCGGTGCGCGCCGGGCTGGGCCAGTTCGGGACCATCACCCGTGCGCGCCTCGCCCTCATGCCCGCGCCCGAACGGGTCCGCCGCTACACCCTCGCCTATCCGGACCTCGCCGGCCTGGTGCGCGACCAGCGGCTGGTCGTCGAGGACGGCCGGGCGGAGCACCTGCAAGGAGCGATCCTTGCCGGAGGCGCGGGCTGGCAGTACCAGTTGGAGATGGTCGTCTTCGCCCGGGACGGCGAACTGCCGCCCGACGCGGAGGTGCTCGCCGGTCTGACCGACGACCGGGCAGGGGGACGCATGGAAGAGCAGTCCTACCGGGAGTACGCGCTGTCCTTCGACGCCTTGGAGTCGGCCCTGCGTTCGACCGGTCAATGGTCGAACCCCCATCCCTGGCTGCTCACCGTCCTGCCGGGATCCACCGCCGAACGGATCGCGGGCGACATCCTGGGCGCCCTCACCGCGGGCGACCTGGGCGAGTACGGCCGGGTGACGTTCTATCCGATCCCGACAGGCCGGATCACGACGCCGCTCCTCCGCCTCCCCGCCGAGGGGACGGTGTTCCCGTTCAACCTCGTCCGGTTCCCCGTGGATGATGATCCGGCGCAGGCCGAGCGGATGGTGACGCAGAACCGCGCGCTCTACGACCGGGTGCGCGCGGCGGGCGGCGTGCTCTACCCGGTCAGCGGCTTCCCCTTCACGCCCGACGACTGGCGCGACCACTTCGGCGAGCTGTGGCCCGCCTTCCGTTCCGCCAAGGAGCGGTTCGACCCCGGTCGCGTTCTGACGCCAGGCCAGGGCGTCTTCGCGGCCGTCCCGCCGCCGTGACCGGGGGCGCCGGCCCTCGGAAGGACCAGCGCCCCAGAGACCGCGGGCCGGGGTCAGTCCTGGCCGGCGGAGGGCTTGAGCCGGTACGACAGCAGCACGATGCCGGAGTCGAACGTCCGGGTCTCGACGACGTCGAACATGGCGTGGGTGTCCGGCCGGAAGAGCAGTCCCTCCTCGTCGGCCTTCCCGACGAAGAACGGGTGGACCCAGAGCCGGAGCTCGTCGAGCAGTCCGTGCCGCATCAGGGTGTGGGAGAGGCGGCCGAACCCGTACAGGAGGATGTCCCCGCCGGGCTGCTCCTTCAGGCGGGAGATCTCGCCGACCACGTCGCCGCCGATGATGACGGAGTTGTCCCAGTCGGCCTTCTCGAGGGTGGACGAGACGACGTACTTCGTCACCGCGTTCATCTTGTCGGTGTAGGGGTCGCCGGACCGCCCCTTCCACACCGAGGCGAAGCTGTCGTAGGTGTGCCGGCCCAGGAGGACGCCGTCGCAGCCGAGCAGCAGCTCCGTCTGCGCGCCGGAGTCGCCGCCCCCGAGGGACGGCCAGTCCTGCGGGTCCTGGATGACACCGTCGATCGAGACGAACGCGGAGTTGATGATGCGTCGCACGTGGTTCTCCGATCCGGGACGTGTGGTTGATCGCCGTATGCCGCAAGTCTCCGGGGCGGGCGGGCGCCGGGACATCCGTGCCGCCACGGAGACGGCACGGAAGCCGCCACCGGAGTTCTCCGGATTGGTCAGACTGGCGTGATGACCCCCCAGCGTCCGGTCCAGGTGTCCAAACGTGAGGCGGAGGTCCTCGCGGCGCTCGGCGAGCGGCTGTCGAACGTCCAGATCGCCGGCAGGCTCCACATCTCCGTGCGGACCGTCGAGAGCCACATCTCCTCGCTCCTGCGCAAGTACGGCGCGGCCGACCGGTGGGAGCTGGCGGAGGAGTCGCGGCGCGGAACGCCCCCGCCGGGGCACATCGCCGGCCTGCCGGCCGCGCGGACCACGTTCCTCGGGCGCGCCGAGGAGATCGCGACGGTGCTCGGCCTGCTGGAGGGCGAGCGGCTGGTCACCCTCCTCGGCGCCGGCGGGATCGGCAAGACGCGGCTGGCGGCGGCGGCCGCGGAGGCGGCCGCGCCCGCGTTCCCGCTCGGCGGCGCGTTCGTCGACCTGGTGCCGGTCGCCGAGGGGTTCGTCGCGCAGGCGGTGGCGTCCGCGCTCGGCGTGGCCCAGCGGCCCGGCCAGGCGCTGGAGGACGCCGTCGCCCGCCGCCTCGCGCGGGGCCGGACGCTGCTGGTCCTGGACAACTGCGAGCATCTCCTCGACGCCGCCGCCGAGTTCGCCGACCGGCTGCTGACGGCCTGCCCCACCCTGACCGTCCTGGCCACGAGCCGCGAGCGCGTCGGCGTGCAGGGCGAGCGGACCGTTCCCGTCCCGCCGCTCCCGACGGGCTCCGACGCCGAACGGCTCTTCCTGGACCGCGCCGCCGCGGCCGATCCGGGGTTCACCGCCGCCCGCGCGGACGTCGCCGAGATCTGCCGCCGGCTGGACGGGATGCCGCTGGCGATCGAGCTCGCGGCGGCGCGCGGCGCGTCCCTCGGGGCGGGCGGGCTGCTGTCGGCGCTGGACGATGCGCTGCGGCTGCTGGCCGGAGGGCGCGGGCCGGTGGAGCGGCACCGGTCCCTGCGCGCGGTCGTCCGCTGGAGCCACGACCTGCTGACCGAGGACGAGAAGGACCTGTTCGAGTGCCTTTCGGTATTCGTCGGCGGGTTCGACCTGGAGGCCGCGGGCGCCGTCTTCCCCGGCCTCGGCGCTGGGGCGGTCGCCGACCTGCTCGGGCGGCTGGTCGACAAGAGCCTCGTCGTCCGGACCGCGGAGGGCCGGTGGCGCATGCTGGAGACCGTCCGCGCGTTCGCCGCCGAGCGGCTGGTCGCCGGGGCCGCGCGGGGGGTCGTCCGCCGGCGGTATCTGGAATGGGCCGCGGACACCGCCGCCGAACTGGAAGGCCTGCTGGACGGCGATTGGCGCGCCCGCTTCGACGCCGTCGCCGACGACCTGCGCGCGGCGCTCGCGGGCGCGCCGCCGGGCCGGGCGGAGGTGCCGCACCGCCTCGCCCGGTCGCTGGGGCATCTGACCTATGCCCGCCGGTTCCTCGACGAGGCGCCCGGCCATTACCGGGAGGCGGCCCGGCGGGCGCCCACCCCGAACGAGGCGGCGCTCGATCTGCGGGACGCCGCGGACGCCGCGCACGCCCTGATCGAGACCGGACGGGCCTTCGACCTCCTGCTGGAGTCGGCGGAGCAGTCCCGCGGCGCGGGCGACGGCGACGGCGAGGCGGTCACCCTCGCCTTCGCCGTCGTGACCGCCGAGCGGCACCCTTCCGGATTCGACACCGAGATCCCCCACGAGCGCCTGCGGGAACTGCTGGCACGGGCCCGCGCCGCCGGGGACGCCCGCGACCGCGTCGTGGCCGCGCATGTCGCCGCCGCCAGGGCGTGGAACCACGGCGCCGAGAAGGTGACCCCGGACCCGTCCCTGGCCGAGGACGCGTTGGCCGCCGCCAGGGCCACCGGCGACCCGGTCCTGCTGGCGGCCGCGCTGGACGCGTCCGGCATCGCCGCCCTGACCGGGGGCCGGTTCCGGGAGGCGCACCGGATCGCCGCCGAACGCGTCGGCCTGCTCCCGGCGATGCCGCGCGACGTCCCGTACACCGCCCCGGAGATCACCGACACGTACCACATGGCCACCGCCTGCGCCGTCGCGGCCGGCGACCTGCCCGCGGCCCTGTCGGCGGCCCGGCTCGCCGCGTCCGACGACCTCATCGGCGACCGGTCGCCCGTCGCGATGAGCACCCTCGTCCAGGCGCTGGTCCTCATGGGCGACCTCGACGGGGCGCTGTCGCAAGCGGGCACACTGTGGGAAGCCTGCGAGGACGCGGGAAGCCCGCTCGCGTGGACGGCGCCCTCGGTCGCCGCCGTCGCGCTGGCCCACGGACTCCTCGGCGACGAGGACGGCCTCCGGCTGTGGCGCGCCCGCGCGGAACGGATCGCCGGGGACGCCCGGTCCCGCTACCTGGCCTCCTACGCGGCGTTCGTCGACGCGCGGACCGCTTTGCGGGCCGTGCGGACCGAAGAGGCTCCGGCGCTGGTGGAGCGGGCTTTCGCCGCGTTCCCGCCCCAGGACTGGTACCGGGGGTACGCGCGCGCGGCCGGGGCCGAACTCGCCGTCGCCGCCGGCCTGCCCGGCGCTCCGGAACGCCTGGCCGCCGCGTCGGACGCCGCCGCGGAGAACGAGTGGGCCGCCGCCTGCCTCGCCCGCGCCTCCGGGCGCCTCCACCGCGACACCGGTGAACTCACCGCCTCAGCGCGCGCATGGGAGCGCGTCGGCGCCCGCCACGAACACGCCTGCACCCTCGCCCTGATCGAGGACCTGCGCGCCGACCCCTGAGCCTCGCGGGCGCGGCCGGGGTCTCAGGTGGGAACGCGCGGATGCCGGGTAGCGCGACTGCATGGACAGGATGACGCGCGGGCTGGTCGCCGGAGCGGCCGGGACCACCGCACTCAACATGGTGACCTATCTCGATATGGCCCTCCGGGGGCGACCGGCCAGCAGCACACCCGAGCAGAGCGTGGAGAAGCTGGCCGACGCCGCCGGGGTCGACCTGGGCGAAGGGGAGAAGGCCGAGAACCGCAAGGCCGGGCTCGGGCCGATGCTCGGCTTCGGCACGGGCCTCGGCGCCGGGCTGGTCTACGGCCTGCTGGCGGGGCGCCGGCGCTTCCCGCGGCCGGTCGGGACGGCCGTCCTGACCGGGCTGGCCATGGCCGGATCGAGCGTCCCGATGACCGCCCTCGGCCTGACCGACCCCCGCGAGTGGTCGGCGTCGGACTGGGCGTCCGACGCCGTCCCCCACCTGGCGTACGGCGCGGTGGCCGCCCTCGTCTACGACGCCCTGAACTAGCCGGCGCGGGCGCGCTTGCTCAGGAGGGCGTTCGCAGGGCGGGTCACGGGCTTGGGGCGGTGAACGGGGGCTCGTCCTGCGCGCAGGTGGTGCCAAGCGCGGGAAGCTTCCCGGTCACCAGGTAGGCCGCCTGGTGGTCGTCGGCGCAGGTGCTCCTGTTCTGGATGGCGCCGTGTCCGTATCCCTCGACGGTGAGGAGCCGGGCTCGGGACAGTTCTCTGGTGAGGGCCACCGAGTTGGCGTAGGGCGTCTGCGGGTCGTGGGTCACGCCGATCACCAGGACCGGGGCGGACGTGTGCCGGTTCCAGGGGCCGGCGTAGCGGTCGCGGTCGGTGAACGCCCAGTCCGCGCACACGGCCAGTTTCCAGGCGGACATGCGTCCCGCGTCGCCGGAGCGGCCCTCGGCCCAGGCCGCCTGCGCGGGATAGGACGAGGGGTCGCGCGGGTTCGGGCTTTCCGAGCAGGCGATCGCGGCGAACTGCTCGGGACCGTCGTACCTGTCTCCGGTGTCTTGGACGCGAGTGTGGTGCGGGGCGCGAGGAGCGGTGCCGTGGGCGGCCTGCCAGAGCGTCTGCAGGAGCTCCGCGCCCTGGGGCCAGCCGGCGTCCACCGCGCCGGGGATCGCGGTCGTGGCCTCCAGCGTCCACGAGACGGCGGCCACGGTCGAGGCGTACGTGTAGGTCTCGTCTCCGACCTGGACCGGTCGGCGGCGCAGTGCTTCGAGGAGCGCGCTGTATTTGGCGCGGGTTCCTTCGGCGGTGCCGGTGGAGAACGGGCAGCGGACGGACCCGGCCCGGCCGCACAGGTCGAGGAAGGCGTTCAGCGTCCGCATCCGGTCCACGTCCTCGCGCAGGCGCAGGGCCGTGCCCAGCCGCCTGGCCTCCCCGTGCCGTCCCTTGGTGTACGCCACCGGCTCCAGGACGCTGTCGAGGACCATGGCGCGGACCCGTCCTGGGAACAGGTTCGCGTAGGTCGCGCCGATCAGCGTGCCGTACGAAAGGCCGTAGTAGCTGAGCTTGGGATCGCCGACGGCCCGGCGGAGCAGATCCATGTCCCTGGCCGTGTTCGCCGTGGAGACATGGGACAGCAGGGCCGGATCGCGCGTCGCGCACGCCTTCGCGAAGCGCGCGAAGACGGCGAGGGTCCGACTCTCCTCGGCCTGCCCGATGGGGAAGCCGGCGGGAAGCCGGGAGAACAGCTCCTGCTCGTCGGCGGCGGTCGGGAAGCACTGCACGGCGGTGCTCTCGCCGACCCCGCGCGGGTCGAACCCGACGACGTCGAAACGCTCCTTCACCTGCTGGGGGAACCGGTCGTAGAGCGCGGGGAGATAGGACGTGAGGGCGTTGCCGGGCCCGCCGGAGTTGAAGAAGAGGGTGCCGATGCGGTGCCGCCGGTCGGCCGCCGGGCGTTTGATCACCCTGAGGTCGATCTGGGGGCCGTCGGGATGGTCGTAGTCGAGCGGGACGCGCGCGGTGTCGCAGACGTACGCGCCGCCGCCCTGGGCGCAGCGTTCGTCCCAGCGCAGCGTCGGGACCGGTGGCCGGTGCCCGGCGTCGTCCGCGGCTCCGGTCCGCACCGTCGCGGCCGAGGCGGTGCAGGCCGCGAGGGCGGAGGCGGCGAGCGCCAGCGCCACGGCCGACCAGGGGGTGCGGCGTGAGCGGGGCCGCTCGGGGGAACGCCCAAGAATGCCGTACATGATGATCTCCTTGCGGTGCCGGCGGGTGATGCCCGCGCGGCCGGGGAACGGTGGGGTCACGCGGGGCTCGCCATCACCTCCGCCGGATGCGGGCGCATGGCGGCGCGGCTCGACAGCAGCGTGACGACGAGCGTCAGCGCGCTGGCCGAGCCGATCACGGTGAGGAAGATCCAGGGCGGCCCGCCGGGTACCGGGGAGCCGTTCAGCGCGATCCCGAACGGCACCAGCGTCAGGGCCGCGACGGCGCAGCCGAGGAGCACGCCGGAGACGGCGACGATCAGGCCCTCGACAGTGATCATCCGGAGCAGCCGGTCGCGGTCGGCTCCGACGATCCGCTGCAGCGCGAACTCGCGCCGCCGTTCCGCCGCGGCGATGATCAGCATGTTCACCAGGGTGATCACCGTGTAGCCGATGATCACGGCGACGAACAGGTAGTTCACCGAGGCACCGGTCCGCTCCTGCTCGGCCTGTGCCGCGACGGCCTCGTCCCGTCCGGCGACCCGTATGCCGGGCCGGTCCGAGACCCGCGCGGAGAGCGCGGCGGCCAGCCGGTCGCGGCCGACGCCGGGGGCGGCGCGCACGAGGATCTCCGCGGGCATGCCGGCCGTGGTGTGCCGGGCCAGCAGGGGCGCGGGCATCAGCACGGTCGCGGGCCCGTTCCGCGTGGTGAACAGCGCGACGACCCGGAGGCCGGCCTTCGCGCCGTCGCCCAACCGGAATGTCACGGTGTCGCCCACGCCCACCCCGCCGCCGATCCGCCGCGCATGCCGGACATCGAGGGCGACCGTGTCGTCGCGCAGGTCGGTGAGCGCGCCGGCGGTGACGGAGACCGCCGTGGTGGCCCCGGCGCCCTCCGGGCTGACCCCGCGCAGCTCCAGCCCGTCCTCGCTCTGCCCGGCGAGGCGCGGCGTCTCGACGAACCCGGTGCTGGTGACCAGCGCCGACGCCGCCGCGACGCCCGGGGTCGCCCGGACGGTGTCCACCAGGCCGAGGGGAACGCCTCCGGTGGACGAGGTGACCACCGCGTCCGCGCGCAGGCTGCCGGCGAACACGTGCCGCGCGTCGGCCGCCTGCGAGGTCTGGAGGTAGATCAGGCCGGTGGCCAGCCCCGTCGCGAGCATCACCGGGGTGAGGGCCGCGGCCGTCCGGTCCCTTCGCGCCCGCACGTTCAGCAGCGCCAGGTACCCGGCGTTCCCCGGCAGGGCGCGCAGCGCGGGCCGCAGCGCCGCCGTGACGACCGGAACGATCAACGGGGCCAGCAGCGCCAGCCCGGCCGCCCAGAGCATCGCCGACGGTCCGGCGGTGCTCGCCGCCACCGGCCCGGACAGCACGATCGCCGTGACGAGCATCAGCGCGAAGGCGCCGCAGAGGCAGACCAGCGCGGCGCCGATCCGGAGCGGGCCGAGCCGCCGGGCCGGCAGGGACGCCTGGACGAGCGTGCGGGCGGGACGGGCCGTCGCCGCGCCATGGACCGCGACGAGCGCCGCCACCACGGCGGTCAGCAGCGCGACCCCGGCCGCGGCGGCCGGCGGGATCCAGCCCTGCCGGAAGGCGATCTCGGCGGGGACCACGTCGTGCCCGGTGATCTGGCCGAACAGCGCCCGCCCGGCCCGGGGCCCGAGCGGCCGGGCCAGCGCGGCGGCCGCGGCGGCCGCCAGGACCGCCTCGCCGAGGACCATCCGGCGCAGCTGCCCCGGGGTGGCGCCGATGATCCGCAGCAGCGCCGTCTCGCGCTGCCGCTGCTGGACCGACAGCCCCAGCGTGCTCGCCGCGACGAAGACCACCACCATGATCGCCAACCCGCCGAAGACGGCCGCCAGCACGATGAGGATCTCCCCCGCGGGCCGGACGTCGGTGAACTCGGCGTGCCCGCGGTCGCCTCCGGTGGCGACGGTCACGTCGTGTCCCGCGAGCGCGGCGGAGAGCCGTCCGGCGAGTTCGCCGGTGCCCGTTCCCGGGGCCGGGAAGACCGCGAGCGCGTCGATCTGCCGTGGGACGATCCGCCGCACGTCCGGATCGGAGAAGAACACCCCGGCCGGCAGCTCCGGGCGGCCCGCGGCCAGGCCCGCGACGCGGAAGCGCTCGACCGTGCCGCGTACCGCCAGATCGACGGTGCCGCCTGGCCGCGCTCCCACAGCGGCGGCCGTCCTGACGTCCAGCACCACTTCGCCGTGACTTCTGGGCTCCCGTCCGGCGGTCAGGGCGTAGGGCGCGAGCGAGGCCGATGACCAGCCATGACCGGCCGGTCGTTCGGGCATGGGCAGGAGTCCGCGGCCGTCCGGGGCGAGCACGGCGACGGGAAGGAGACATCGGGCACCGCCCTCCCGACACCGGGCACGGCCCGAACGGCGTCCACCAGCTCGGGTGCGAGGCGGACCCGTTCGGGGAGCGTCACATGCTCGGCGTCGCCGGACTTCGGCACCCGGTAGGACTGGTCGCCGGTCACCACGACGGGCGCGCCCGCCAGCCTGCGCGGCGGCGCGTCGGCGCGGATGCCGGTCTCCATCAGCCCCCCGCACGCCGTGACGATCAGCACGCCGAGGAACAGGGCGGCGAAGGAGGCGGCGAGGCCGCCCTTCCGGAAGCGCAGGGTGCGCAGGGCGAGCCGGAGCATCACGACACCTCCTCGCGCGGGCGCCCGCCGTCGCGGCCCCACGCGCCCAGCCGGGTCATCCGCTCGGCGATCGCTTCGGCGGAGGGCTCGGGCATCTCGTCGGTGATCCGCCCGTCGGCCAGGAACACGACCCGGTCGGCCTGGGCGGCCGCCACCGGGTCATGGGTGACGATCACGACGGTCCGCCCCGCCTCGCGGACCGCGTCGCCGAGCAGGGCGAGGACCTCCCGGGCGCTGCGGGTGTCCAGCGCCCCGGTCGGCTCGTCCCCGAAGACCACCGCCGGCCCGGTGATCAGCGCCCGCGCGATGGCCACCCGCTGCTGCTGGCCGCCGGAGAGCTCGGCGGGGCGGCGCCGTCCCATCGAGGCGAGACCGACCCGTTCCAGCGCGTCGTCCACGGCCCGCCGCCGTGGCCTGCCGCCCGCGAGCCGGATGGGGAGCGCGACGTTCTCGGCCACGCTCAGCGCCGGCAGCAGGTTGAACGCCTGGAACACGAACCCGACGCGTTCGCGCCGCAGCCGCGTGAGGGCGCGCTCGCGCATCCTCGTCAGGTCGTGGCCGTCCAGTACGGCCGAACCGGAGGTCGGCCGTTCGAGACCCGCCGCGCAGTGCAGGAGCGTGGTCTTCCCCGAGCCCGAGGGGCCCATGATCGCGGTGAAGCCGCCCCGCCTGATCGCGATGGTGACGTCGTCGAGGGCGACGACGCCGTTCCGCTTGTTCCCGAACGTCTTGCGTACCGCCTGGAGGCGGACGACGTCATCCGCGTCCGGCTCTTCCGGACCCATGGCCGGACCGGCGAACCTGGTCATCTCGCTCCCTCTGCCGTCTCCGGTGCCCCTGCGTGGACCGGGTGGTGCGCGCCGCTTTCGGAGGGCGCTCGTCCTGATGCGTCGAGCGTCGCGCGGCGTGCGGGGGACGCGGCAGATACCGATGTCGTCAGTCGGCAGTGATGAACGTCATCGGTGAGACGGGGACATCGGCATCTGCCCCCGGGCCCGGCCGGGTGGCGACAATGGTTCGCGATCGTCCAGGGGCGGGCGGTCGTCGCCGGCGGGATCGTCGTCGCGAGAACGATCGGGGCGGACAGCCATGCGGAGAGTCCGGGGAGGTCACGTGCTGGACGCCGTCGCCTTCCCGGCCGCGTCCCGGGGCGAGCGCATATCCTGGTGGACCCCGGGTTCACGGGTGGAGGGCCACCTGAAACCGCGTTCGAGAACCGATCTGCTCGCCTCACCCGCGGCGGGCTTCGTTCCGCTCGCCACCATGGGCGCGGTCGCCTACAGCGTGCTGATCCCCGCGGTGGAGCTGTGGCGGTTCGCCCTCATCTCCACCGACACGGCGCGTACC
Source organism: Spirillospora sp. NPDC049024 (assembly GCF_040649235.1). NCBI lineage: Bacteria > Bacillati > Actinomycetota > Actinomycetes > Streptosporangiales > Thermomonosporaceae > Spirillospora > Spirillospora sp. NPDC049024. The sequence goes on along the minus strand of NZ_JBEZFD010000004.1, from coordinate 197,065 downwards.
GCGGGGGCGGTGCTGGCCACGGCGGGCTACCTGCCCCTGCACGTCAGGCACGTGCGCCACGCCGCCCGGGGGACCCGTCCCCCGAGAGCCGGCTGGACGGTCGCGGCGATGGCGCTGATCATCGTCGGGGTGCTGCCGTACCTGGGGGCGCTGTGGCTGGGGCAGTTCCACGCGCTGGCGGTCTCGGTGCTCATCGTGCTGCGCCGTCCCTGGTCGGTGGCGCTGTTCGGGGTGATCGTGGCGGCTCAGCCGCCGCTGGCGGTCCTGCTCGGCCGCCCCGACATGGCCGCGTTCTTCACGATCGCCGGGGCCCTCAAGGGCCTGCCGGTGTTCCTGCTGATCTGGCTGGTCGGCGCGGTGCGCCGGCTGCACGCGGCGCGGCGCGCACTGGCGGACAGAGCGGTCGCGCGCGAGCGGCTGCGGATCGACCGGGAGCTGCGGGAGACGGTGGGCGCGGCCCTGGAGTCGATCACCGTGCGGGGTGAGCGGGCGGGCGCGCTGGCCGGATCCGACCGGGCCGCGGCGGAGGCCGAGCTGCGCGCGCTCGCCGGGGGCTCGCGGCAGGCGCTGGCCGAGGCCCGGCGGCTGGTCCGCGGCTACCAGCGGACCTCGCTGCACGCCGCGCTGGACACCGCGACCACCCTGCTGTCGGCGGCGGGCATCGAGAGCCGCGTCGTCCTGCCGGACGGAGACGTCCCGGACACCGTCGACGAAGCCCTCCATGCCGCGCTGCGCGCCGACGTCGCGCGCCTGCTGCAGGACGACCTGGTCCGGCGCTGCGTCATCGTGGTCGCCCGCCACGACGGACGGCTGCGCCTGGAGGCCAGGGCCGAACCCGCCGAACCCGGCAACCCCGGCGAACCCAGTGGCCCCGGCGACATCGCGGCCGGTGCCCGGTGAGCGCCGCGTCCGCCGAGTGGCTGGAGGGGCCCGCCTGGTCGCCGCGCCGGGCCCGCTGGTTCCTGGTCGCCGCGCACCTGCCGTTCATCCTGGCGTCCCCGATCTACGCGATCAGCGGTCCGGACGGTCCCGTCGCCCGGAACCCCGCGGTGCCGCTCCTCGCCGGGTCGGTCATCGGCGCGCTGCAACTGCGGCACAGCTTCGCCGCGGTGCGCGGAGAACGCCCGCGCGGCTGGCACTGGACGTTCCTGGCGCTGATCGTCCTGGTCTACCTGCCGATGCCCTGGTTCACCGGCAACTGGATCGACATGCAGCTGTTCGTGGTCGTCTCGGCGATCATGCTGCTGCGCGGGGCCGCCGCGGCCGCGGCGGCCCTCCTGCCCGCGGTGGGGACCCTGGTGGCGCTGATCTTGTCGCCGCCCGGCGACTACGCGGACGTGGGCGTCGTCGAGCGGGTGGCCTGGGCCGCCTTCTGGCTGTCGGCCGGCTTCACGATCGGCGTGGTGGCCACGTGCGGGTCGGTCTGGCTGGTGCGGATCGCCGACGAGCTCCAGGCCACTCGCACCGAGCTGGCCGAGGTCGCCATCGGGCGGGAGCGGCTGCGCGTCTCCCGCGACCTGCACGACCTGCTCGGCCAGAGCCTGGCGGCGGTGTCCCTCAAGGGCGACCTCGCGCTGCGGCTGCTGTCCAAGGACCCGGCCGCGGCCCGCGCGCAGATCGAGAACCTCACTCTGGTGGCCCGCGAGGCGCTGGTCGGGATGCGGGCCGTGGCCAGGAACGAGCATTCGGTGTCGCTGGAGGAGGAGACCAGGGGCGTGGCCGCACTGCTCGACGCCGCCGGCATCGAGGCCCGGGTGGAGGTGCGCCTGCCCGACCTCGACCCGGCCGTCCAGGACGTGCTCGCCTGGGCGGTGCGGGAAGGGGTGACCAACGTGCTGCGCCACAGCGACGCCCGCACCTGCTCCATCACCGCGCGGCGCCGCGGCGGCGCCGTCCGGCTGGAGATCGTCAACGACGGGATGCGCGAGCCGAAGGGCGAGGGCAGCGGCCTGGCCGGGCTGGCCGAACGCGCGCGGGCCCTGTCCGGCTCCGTGTCCGCCGACGGGGCGAGGGGCCGGTTCCGGCTGCTCGTCGACGTTCCCGAGGAGACTCTCTGATGATCAAAGTGCTGATCGCCGAGGACGTGCACATGATCCGCGGCGCGCTGGTCGCGTTGATCCTGCTGGAGGACGACATGGAGGTCGTCGCGGAGCTCGACCGCGGGGACCGGATCGTCGCCACCGCCCTGGAGACCCGGCCGGACGTGGCCGTCGTCGACATCGACCTGCCGGGCATGGACGGCCTCACCGCCGCGGGCGAGCTGTACGAGCGGATGCCCGAGTGCCGGGCGCTCGTCCTCACCGGGCTCAGCCAGCCGGGCAACCTGCTGCGCGCGCTCAAGCTCCACGTCCGCGGCTTCATCGTCAAGGACGCGCCCGCCGAGACCCTCGCCGACGGCATCCGCCGCGTCGCCGCGGGGGAGCGCGTCATCGACCCCGACCTGGTCGCCGCCGCCCTGGAGACCGGCAGCAGCCCGCTCACCCCGCGCGAGGCCGACGTGCTCCGCGCCGCCGACGGCGGCCTGTCCACCGAGGAGATCGCCGTCTCCCTCTCCTTGACGCGGGCGACGGTCCGCAACTACCTCTCCAACGCCATCACGAAGGTCAACGCCCGGAACCGCATCGACGCCATCCGGATCTCCCGCAACGCCGGCTGGCTCTGATCCGCCCGCGTGAACGGCCACGAGATACGGCTCGGTCCCCTGGCGGACGTCGCCGTCGGCGTCATCCGCCACCCCGGAGCGACGGTCTTCTCGATGCTCCACGACGTGCTGGGAGGCCGCCCTCAAGGGGTGCCGCCGGAGTGGCGCGGGGCCGTCCGGCGCGCTCTCCCGCGGTCGGATGCGGCTTTCATGGGCTCTCTGATCGCTTCGGGACGCGGCTGGGTGCCCGAGCAGATCGTGTTGCCCCGGACGCTCGCGACCATGGACATGGCGACGGTGCTGGAGGAGCTGGACGGACTCGATCCCGGCCTCCTGGCGGCGGAGGTCGAGTTCCGCCTCGGAGGAGACGCGCTGCCTCCCGCATGGCGGGCCCTCGTCGAGCGGCCCGCGGCCTTCGTGGACTCCTACCGCCGCCTGCTCAAGGCCGCGTGGGAATGCGTCGCCCCCTGGTGGTCCCTGACGGACGACCTATACGGGCGCGAGATGGAACGGATCGGCGTCGCGGCCGTCGCGGGCGGTCTTGAGACCGTGATGAACGATCTGAGCACGTCCGTGCGTTTCGATGACGGCCTGCTGCGGTTGGCCCGCTGCCCGCACCGGCGACCGGCCGGGTCCGGGTGGCGCCGCCTCGTCCTCGTGCCGCTCGCCTCGGGGTTCTCCGCCGGCATGTACAGCGTCGAACGCGATGACGCGATCTGGATCGGCTACCCGCTCCCCGGCCTCGGCCGGATCGTCGAGCGCCAGGAGGACCCCGCGCCCGTGCCGGACGACGCCCTGGCCCTCGTGCTCGGGCCGGTCCGCGCGGCGATCCTGCGGCACGCGGGCGACCGCCCGTCGGTGAGCGACCTCGCGAGCCGCCTGGCGGTCGGCGTCAGCACGGTCACGTACCACTGCGACCATCTGGTGACCGCGGGCCTTCTCCGCCGCGAACGCCGGGGCCGCGAGGTGCGCCTGCGCCGCACCGACCTGGGCACGAGCCTCCTCGACCTCCTCGCCCGCTGAACGACCCGCCACGACACGGGCGGGTTCAGCGGCAGCGGCGGAAGGCGGCGGGAGGGACGCCGTGCCTTCTCGTGAAGTGCCGGCGCAACTGCCCGGGTTGGAAGCCCACTTCCCGGGCGATGGCGGAGACCGGCTTGCCCGTCGTCCGCAGCAGTTCCTCGGCCCGGTCGAGACGCTGCTCGCGCAGCCACGCCATCGGTGTCGTCCCGGCCGCCTCCCGGAACCATCGCGCGAACGTCCGCGAGCTCATCAGCGCGTGCCGGGCCATGTCGTCGACGGACAAGGACTGATCCAGCCGGTCCAGTGCCCAGGCCAGCAGTTCCGCCAGATCCCCCTCCTGGGCCCAGCTCCACGCGCAGGGCGCGTCGGGCAGCAGATCGACCGCCACGGCCTGCGAGACCGCGGCGCCGTGCTCACGCCGCAGCAGGTGCAAGCACATGTCGATACCGGCGGCCGTTCCCCCGGCCGTCACGACCTGTCCCGCGTCGACGTACCGGGCCCGCGGTTCCACGGTCACCGATGGATGATCCCGGGCCAGCCGCGCGGCCAGATCGGGATGGGTCGTGGCACGGCGGCCGTCGAGCAGCCCGGTACGGGCCAGCAGAACCGAACCCGCTCCGAAGGCCGCGACGACGGCTCCCCGCTCGTACGCTTTCCGAATCGCCTCGGCCGCCGCCGGGTCCAAGGTGAGCGGCCGCTTCTCGGTCGGCAGCACCATCACCAGGTCCGCCCTGATCAGCGACGCCGGGCCCTGCTCCACATCGACCCGCCACCCGAGGTCGGTGCGCAGGGGACCGGTCGCGTCCGCGCAGACGGCGAAGTCGATGCGAGGAAGCCTTTGGGCCCGCCGATCGGCGAACACCCTTCTGACCGCGCTCAACCCCAACGAGCTCACACCGGGCACGGCGTAGGCGGCCACTGACCGGAACGGCAGGGCCCCCGCCCCTTCGCCCGCCCTCCGGCGATCAGGTCGATCGAGACACGTGACGCTCATGCTCCCCCACGAGTGAAGTCCTCCGAAAGGCCGTGCCCTTCCCTGGGACTCTCGCCGATGCGCTGCCCGGCCGCGAGCCTTTCGAAGGCTCTCGAAAAGGCACCGGGCGCCGAACCGGCCGCGGATCCGCCCCGGGGAGAGGAGCAGATCCGCGAACCTCGCCACCGGTCAGAAGTCGCGGTTGGTGATCCGCACGCTGCCGGTCTCGTCGCCGGTGGTCGAGGTGATCCGCACGCTGCCGGTCTCGTCGGCCGATGCCGATGACGCCCCGACGACTCCGAGGCCGCCGGCGAAGATGCCGGCGGTGAGCATGACCACGGCAATGCGTCGCATATTTCCCTCCATTGTCTGGACGAACACCGCATCAGCGTGCCATCTGCCCGGCTTCCACCATGAGACGGTCAGCTGCCATTCGACGCGGCATTTCTGCCATTTCGGCCCGGCTGGCGGAAAGCCTCTGTTCTGGCAGTGCCGGACGGCGCGCGTGCTCGGCGGTGCAACCGGTGGCGGCGGGGCGGGGTTCAGAGGGCGAGGCGCGTCCGAGGCGGGCGCGCTCGCCTATGAGAGGGGTACCCATGGACCTGCGGCTCGCCGGACGCGTCGCGATCGTCACCGGAGCGTCGAAGGGGATCGGGGCGGCCGTCACGCGGACGCTGCTGGACGAGGGCGCCCGCGTCGTGGCCGTGTCCCGCAAGCCCGGCGGGGAGCTGGACGCGCTCGCCGGGCCGAACCTGCTCCACGTGTCCGCCGACCTGATGGACGCCGCCGCCCCGGCGCACGTCGTGGAGCGCGCGGTGGAGGAGTTCGGCCGGCTCGACGTCCTGGTCAACAACGCGGGCGGGCCGCCGCCCGGGGCCATGCTGCCCCGGTTCGGGTTCCTGACCCCGTCGGACGACGACTGGCGTGCGATGTTCGAGTTCAACCTGTTCGCCGTGGTGCGCGCGGTCCGGGCGGCGATGCCGCACCTGCTGGAGAGCGACGCGGCGTCGATCGTCAACGTGTCGTCGGGGAACGGGCGGCGCCCCGGGCCGATGAACTACGACTACAACGCGGCGAAGGCGGCGCTGAACAACCTGACGAAGGGGCTGTCGGAGGAGTTCGCCCCGCAGGGCGTGCGGGTCAACTCGGTGTCGCCGGGCCCGGTCCGGACGCCGTGGTGGACCGACGAGGGCGGCGCCGCCGACATCATCGCCGGGGCAACCGGCTCCGACCGCGACGCCGTGCTGGACGGCGGCGCGGCCGAGATGATGAGCCTCACGACCGGCCGCCTCGCGACGCCGCAGGAGGTCGCGGACGTGGTCGTGCTGCTGGCGTCGCCGCGGTCGGCGAGCACCACCGGGGCCGACTTCGCGGTCGACTCCGGCTTCCTCAAGGAGGTCTGAGCCTCCCGGTGCGGCCCCCGGCTCCCGCGGCCGGGGGCCCGCACGGTCATCCGGCCTTCCTGCGCGGCAGCAGCAGCGCCGGGACCAGGGCCAGGGCCAGCATGGCCACCGCGAAGAGGTAGGTGTGCCGGAACGCGTCCGCCAGCGGCCCGGCGACCGCCCGGTGCCCGTCCGGTCCCAGCCTGTGGACGGCCTGGAGCGGGCCGCCCTCCCCGTCCGGCACCAGGCCGCTCATCAGCGCGGACAGCACGACCGACGCCGCCGCCATCCCGACGGCGCCCGACATCGTGTTGAGCAGGTTGACCGTCGCGCTCGCCGCCGGCGCCCGGTCGTGCGGCAGGCCGCGGGTCGCCGCCGCCATCGCGGGCATCATCGTCGCGCCGCCGCCCGCGCCCATCAGCAGCATCGTCGCGCACAGCCCCCAGTAGGACGCGTCCGCGTCGAGCTGGGCGGTGAACAGCGCGAACCCGGTGAGGGCGGTCGCGACCGACACGGGCACGAGCCGCCCCGGCGGCACCCGGTCGGCGATGCGGCCCGCGACCTGCATCGCCGTCCCGGAGCCGAGCGCGAACGGGATGCCGATCACCCCGGCCATCGTCGCGCTCTCGCCCCGGACGACCTGCAGGTACAGGGGGAGCAGCAGCATCGACCCGAAGTAGCCGAACGAGAACAGGGTCAGCGTGCCGGTCGCGGCGGCGAACGTCCGGTCCCGGAACCCGCGCAGGTCGATCAGCGGATGCCGGGCCGTCAGCGCCCGGACCGCGAACGCGATGACCAGCGCCGCGCCCGCGGCCATCGGCACCAGGACGCCCGGCGAGCCGAACCCGCCGCGGTCGCCGCCCGTCGTCACGCCGTACAGCACGAGGGCGATGCCGGGCGAGAGCGTCAGCAGGCCCGGAAGGTCCAGCGGCCTGCCCTCCGCCGGGACGTCGCGCGGGAAGACCCGCAGGACGAGGACCACGACGGCCGCCGCCACGGGCAGGTTCACGAAGAACATCCACCGCCACGACACCTCGTCGATCAGCCAGCCGCCGAGGACGGGCCCGGCCAGCGGCCCGACGAGGATCGACAGGCCGAGCGTGCTCATCAGCCGGCCGAGCCGCTCGGGCCCGGCGGCGCGCAGCAGGATCGTCATGCCGACCGGCATCACCAGCCCGCCGCTGAACCCCTGCACGACCCGGAACGCGATCAGCGACTCGATGTTCCACGCCAGCCCGGCCAGCAGCGACCCCGCCCCGAACGCCGCGATCGCGCCCAGGTAGAGGCGGCGGGCGCCGAACCGCCCGACCGCCCACGCGCTGGACGGGATCACCGCGCCGAGCGCCAGCGAGTACCCGGTCGCCACCCACTGGATCGTGCCGAGCGGCGCGCGGAACTCCTGGGACAGCCGGTTGATCGCGACGTTCACCACCGTGGTGTCCAGCGTGATCATGATCGAGCCGAGGACGAGGACGAGCGCGACCGCCATCGGGTCCGGCCCCGTCCGCTCCCGAGGCGGGGCCTCCGCCGTCGCGGTCACCTCAGCTCCCGTACGGGCGGACGGCCCGGGCGTCGCGCAGCGCGTGCCCCCACCAGGCGAGCTGGTCGAGCATCCCCTTGGCCGCCGCGGACGCGCCCTCGGGGTCGTTCGGCCGGCCGTCACCGCCGAACCAGTTCCACGGGCTGTGGAAGCTGACGGTGTCGCGCACGGTCATGGCGTGCAACTCGGCGAAGACGGCCCGCAGGTGCTCGACCGCGCGCAGCCCGCCCGCGAGCCCCCCGTACGAGACGAACGCGACCGGCTTGGCCCGCCACTCGTGGAAGTGGGTGTCGATCAGGTTCTTCAGCGTGCCGGGGAAGCTGTGGTTGTACTCGCAGGTCACCACGACGAAGGCGTCGGCCTCGCGCAGTGTCGCGGTCACCCGCGCGAACCGCTCGGACGCCTTCGCCCCGAGCGCGGACGGCGGCGGCTCGTCCGCCACGTCGACGACGTCGACGATCAGGTCCTCGCGCTGCCGGGCCTGTTCGGCGAACCAGTTCCCCACGGTCGGCCCGAACCGTCCCTCCCGCGTGCTCGCGATGATGATCGCGACGCGCAGCGGTGCCTTGGTCATCGGTATCTCCTTCAAAGGCGCGGTCTGATGACGCGTCCGAAGCTACGGAGAGCGCCGTGGGCGGCTCATCTGTCAGATGACCGGGGTGCCCTACCTGTCCGCGCAACGGCCGCCGGCCGGCGCGGCCGCCGGGGACGCCTGCGCCTCCCCGATCTGGGCGGCGAGCGCGTCGCGCAGTTCCGTCAGGCGCGCGATCTCGGCGTCGAGGACGTCCAGCCGGCGTCGGGCGACCCCGGCGCTCCGCGTGCAGCCGGGGCCGCCGTAGGGCGGCAGGGCGTCGCCGTCCAGCAGGTCGAGCCGGTCGGCGCAGCCGCGGATGTCCTCGATGGTCAGCCCGAGGGACAGCATCCGGCGGATGGTCAGCACGCGGGCCACCTCGCGCGGCCCGTACGTCCGCTGCCCGCCGGAGGTGCGGGACGGCGGCGGCAGGAGGCCGCGCTGCTCGTAGAACCGCAGTGCCCGCGGGGTCGTTCCGGCCGCCGCCGCGGCGTCGCCGATCCGCATGGGGACTCCTCTCGCACGTCACAGCTCGACGATGACGGCTCCGAGGTGCCGTCCGGTGATCAGTTCGTGCAACGCGCGCGGGGCGTGCTCGATGCCCGCGACGCGCGCGTGCGGGAAGGTGAGGGCGCCGGAGCGCAGCCAGGCGCCGAAGCGCTCGGCCCACTCGGGGCGGGGCCCGGCGTCGTCCAGCCCGCCGAAACCGCGCATGCCGATGCGCTTGGCGATGAGCTGGAACGTGTCGATCTCGACGGGGGCCGTGGTTCCGGTGCGGTCCGGCGCGAGCTGCCCGGCCAGCGTCCCGACGAGGACGAACCGCGCGCCGGGCCTGGCGGCGGCGATCGCGGCCTGGAGCTGTTCGCCGCCGACGTTGTCCACGAGGACGTCGATCCCGTCGGGTGCGGCCTCCGCCAGCTGCTCGGCGATGGGCCGCCCGCCCCGGACCAGGGCCGTGTCGTAGCCCAGTTCGGACTCCATGCGGGCGGCCTTGTCCGGCGAACCCGTGCTGCCGATCACGCGGCCCGCGCCGAGCAGCCGGGCGATCTGACCGGCGAGCGAGCCGACCCCGCCCGCGCCGCCGGAGACGAACACGGTGTCGCCGGGACGGACGCCCGCGTCCCGGGTCAGCGCCGTGTACGCGATGCCCGCCTGGCCGAGGTGCGCGGCAGGATCGGGCAGCGTGCCGTCCAGCGGAGAGCACTGCCCGGCGGGCATGACCGCGTGCTCGCGCCAGCCCAGCCAGTGCCGGACCAGGTCGCCGGGACGGAGCCCGGAGTCCCGGGGCGCCGAGACGACCTCGCCGATCGCCGCCCCGAACAGGGTGTCGCCCTGACGCAGCGGCGGGAAGGGAGTGCCCTTCACGCCGCCGCCGATCAGGGTCCGCAGCGCCGGGAAGACCTGGAACCAGCGGTTGCGGACCAGCACCTCCCCCTCCGCCGGCACCGGCATGGGCACTTCCACGACGCTGAAGTGCTCGGGCCCGGGCAGCCCCTCGGGAAGGGCGGCGAGCTGGACCACGCGGGTGGTCGGGGGCGATGACGGCATCGGACGCTCCTCACAGCCGGGAATCCGGGGAGGAGCCCCGGACGCGGGCCACGAAGCTAACCGTTGACCCGCGCGTCAGGGTCAAGCGTCCGCCGGCGCCTGTTTCGGTGACGCGGCGGGACGGCCCGGGGTGAGGACGGCGGACGCCAGGGTCGCGACGGCCGCGGTGACGGCGGCGAGGACGAAGCCGTTCGTGAAGCCGTCGAGGGTGTCGCCGGCGAGGCTGGCGGCCGCGACGCTGGAGATGACGGCGGCCCCGATCGACGCGCCGAACTCGTGGAAGGTGCTGACGATGCCGGACGCGATGCCGGACTCGTGCGGCGCCACCTGGCCGAGGGCCGTGGCGGAGGCGACGACGAACATCGCGCCCGCTCCGGCGCCCGCGATCGCGGTGCCGACCACGACCGTCACGGGGTGCAGCGAGACGGCCGGGATCGCCATGCCGGCGGCGGCGGCGACGAGCCCGGCGACGGCGAGGCGGCGCGGTCCCGCGGCGGCGATGGTCCGGCCGGTCAGGTCGGCGCCGGCCATCGTCGCGACCGCGATCGGCAGGAACAGCAGGCCGGTGCGCAGCGCGCCGTAGTCCCGGGCGTGCTGGAAGTAGAACGTGCCGAGGAAGAACATCGCGATCATCAGGGCCGTCGCGGTCACGATCAGGAACGTGCCGGTGGCCACCGGGCGGCGGGCCAGCAGCGACAGGTCCATCATGGGCGAGGCGGCGGTCTTCTGCCTGGCCGCGAACGCCAGGTAGCCGACCGCGGCGAGCAGCACCGGCCAGCCGGTGCCGAGGTCGAGCCAGCCGGCGTCGCCGGCGCGGATGAACGCGTAGATCAGGGCGCCGGACGAGGCGGTGACCAGCAGCGCCCCGAGGACGTCGAGCCGGGGGCGGAACGCGGCCGCCGCGTGGCGCGGCAGCATCCGGGCGAGCGCGGCGAAGATCACCAGTCCGATGGGGACGTTGACGAAGAACACCCAGGGCCAGCCGGGACCGGCGGTGAGCGCGCCGCCCAGCAGGACGCCGAGGGCGGCCCCGCCGCCGCCCAGCGCGGACCAGACGCCGAGCGCCTTGTTCCGCTCGTCCCCCTGGAACAGCGTGACCACGAGGGACAGGGCCGACGGGGACAGCATCGCCGCCCCCACCCCCTGGGCGACGCGCCCGCCCAGCAGCACGGCGGCCGATCCGGCCAGGCCCGTCACCAGCGACGCCGCCGTGAAGACCAGCAGGCCGGCGAGGACGACGCGCTTGGCCCCGAACAGGTCGGCGGTCCGCCCGCCGAGCAGCATCAGGCCGCCGAACGCCAGGGTGTAGGCGCTGACCGTCCAGGTCACGGCCTGGCGGCTCAGCTCCAGGTCGGTCTCCATGTGCGGCAGCGCGATCGCGACGACCGTGACGTCGAGGATCAGCATGAGCTGGGCCACGCCGAGCAGCCCCAGGATGCGCCAGCGCAGCGGATGCGGCCGCGCGGACGGGTCGTGACCGGTGTCTGTCATGACGACTCTCCCCCATAACTCGTATAGGACCATACGAGTTAGGAGAGTAACACGTACTTCGATGTACGAGTTAGGATGCGGGCATGTCCTCCGCCGCCCCAGGCCGGCGCCGGCGCGCAGACGCCGAGCGCAACATCGCCCGCATCGTGTCCGCGGCACGCGAGTGCCTGGGCCGGGACCCGGGCGCGAGCATCGACGACATCGCCAAGGCGGCCGGTGTCGGACGGATGACGCTCTACGGCCACTTCCGCAACCGGGCCGACCTGGTCGAGGCCGCGCTGGTCGACGCACTGCGCGCCGGCGAGGAGAAGCTGTCGGGCCTCGACCTGTCCGGGAGTCCCGAAGAGGCGCTCACCCGGCTGGTGGAGTCCAGTTGGGCCCTCGTGGCCGAATCCAGGGCGCTGCTCGTGGCGGCGCAGGAAGCCCTTCCGGCGGGGCGCGTCCGCGAGTTGCACGCCGATCCGGCGAAACGCGTGGAGGACATCGTCCGCCGCGGCCAGGACGAGGGCGTGTTCCGCACCGACCTGCCGATCACATGGCTGGTCAACGTGGTGCAGTACGTCCTGCACGGCGCCGCCGAGGAGACCCGCGCCGAGCGGCTGGACGAGGAGGAGACCGGCCGCGTCGTGTCCGCGACGGTGCGGTCCATCCTGACCGCGTGACCCACCGCGGCCTTACCTCCGAGGTAATCGGTTCGTGGCGGGGCGTGATGGGAGGGTCGCGGCATGGAGCGAACACTGGAGATGCTCGCGGGCGGCCGGGTGGCGTGGGGTGCGCTGGCGCTGGCCGCGCCCGGCCTCAACGTGCGGCTGGCGGGCATGGGCGACCGCGACGGCCCCGAGCTCAGGTACCTGATCCGGGTCTTCGGCAGCCGGGCCGTCGCGCTCGGCCTCGGCTACCTGCTGAGCGAGCCGCGGGCGCGGCGGCGCTGGCGGAGGCTCTGCCTGATGGTGGACGCCTGCGACACCGCCGCCGGGCTCGCGCACGTGGTCCGCGGGGACGTGCCGCGCGGAGCGGCGGCCGGCCTGACGGCGATCACCGGCGGCTACGCCGTCCTCGGCGCCCTCGCCCTGCGCGCGGAAGGGCGACCGGCCTGACCGGTCGCCCACCCGCGCGGGCGTCACCGCGTCCCGACGAACTGGTGGTCGGTGCGGATGCGGCCGTCGTCGTCCAGGTAGAGGACGTCCACTCCTCCGCCGGCGGCCTCGCCGCCGCCCACCGGCACCATCGCCCAGCGGATTCCGACCACGTGCGGCATCAGGACGAAGGGCTCCTCGGCGATCTCGAAGACGTGCTCGCCCGGCGCGACGAACATCTCGTAGGCCCTGGCCACGCGGGCGTCCAGGGCGGAGTGCCCGTGCACTTCCAGGGGCGCGGGAGGCACGGCGAGCGCCGCGGCGGCGTTGCGGGCCTCCTCCGGCGGGTTGACCAGTACGTGGACCGCGTCGGGCGCCCACGCTTCACGGATCAGCGCGCTCCGCGCCGCGGGGTCGGGCTCGTTCCACAGGGAGAGGTAGCGGTCGGCCACCTGCTTCACTTCGATGCTCATGTCGGCAGTCTGCGAGCCGCGACGGCGGCTCCGCGATTCCCTGCAGGGAATGGAACGGGCGCGGGCGCCCGGTGTGGAATGGAGGCATGACAGTGGTGGCGGAGCCGGGGACGTTCGCGCGCGACCTGCGGCGATGGCGGACGCGCCGCCGTTTCAGCCAGCTCGAACTGGCGATCCGGGCGGACACGACCCAGCGCCATCTGAGCTTCCTCGAACAGGGGCGTTCCCAACCGGGCCGCGCCATGGTGGTGCGGCTCGCCGAGTCCCTGGAACTGCCGCTGCGGGAGCGCAACGGGCTCCTGCTCGCCGCCGGCTACGCGCCGGTCTACACCGAGTCGGGCCTGGACGCCCCCGAGCTCGGTCCGGTGCGCGAGGCCCTCGAACGCATCCTCGACGGGCACATGCCGTACCCGGCGGTCGTCGTCCGGCCTTACGGCGAACTCGTCGCCGCCAACCCGGCGTTCGGCGTCCTCACCGAGGGCGCCGCGCCCGCGCTGCTGGAACCGCCGGTCAACGTCCTGCGCCTCGCCCTGCACCCGGACGGGATGGCCGGCCGCGTCGAGAACCTCGCCGAATGGGGCCGGCACATCACCGGCAGCCTCCGCGACCAGGCGCGGCGCGTCCCCGACCCGGTTCTGACGGAGTTCATCGACGAGCTGGACGGCTACCTGCCCCGCGTGGAGCCGGCGGGCGATCACCTCGGCTTCGCCGTCCCGCTCCGGCTGCGGGTCCCGGACGGCGAGCTGCGCCTGATCACGACGCTGACCTCGTTCGCGACCGCCGTGGACGTCACGCTCTCCGAGCTGCGTCTCGAAGCGTTCCTGCCCGCCGACGACACCACGGCGACGCTCCTGCGGCGACGGTCGTGACGTGCCGCGGCACGCCGCCGCGGGCGGCCGCTAGATGCCGGTGATGTGGCCGCTGTCCCACGCCCAGGCCGCGATCCCGACCCGGTTGCGGGCGCCGACCTTGCGCTGGATCGCGGCGACGTGGTTCTTGACGGTCCCCGGCGAGATGAACAGCGCCTCGGCGATCTCGCCGTTGGTGTGCCCGCGCGCGACGAGCCGCGCGACCTCGGCCTCCCGCTCGGACAGCCGCCCGCCCGCGGGGGGCCGGTCCGCCCGCTCGGCCAGCCGGCGCAGCAGCCGGACGGTGATCTGCGGGCTGATCAGCGTGTCGCCGGACACCGCCGCGCGCACCGCCTCCACCAGCAGCGCGGGGCTCGACCGCTTGAGCAGGAACCCGCACGCGCCGTTGCGCAGCGCGGTGTGCACGTACTCGTCGAGGTCGAACGTGGTGACGACCACGACGCGGATCGGGTCGGCGGCGTCCGGTCCCGCGAGGATCCGGGTGACCTCCAGCCCGTCCATGCCGGGCATGCGGACGTCGGCGAGCACGACGTCGGGGCGCAGCAGGCGGGCCTGCTCGACGGCCGAGGCGCCGTCCGCGGCCTCCGCGATCACGGTCAGGTCGGGCTGCGCGTCCAGGATGATCCGGAACGCCCCCCGGACGTGCTCCTGATCGTCGGCGATCAGGATGCGCGTCGTCATGTCCGCCATCGTCTCACCCGGGCCGGTCAGCGCCGCCGCGCGCGCCGGGGCCGGTCGCCCAGCGGCAGGACGGCCGCGACCTGCCATCCGGACGGGTCGCGCGGGCCGGCGGTCAGCGTGCCGCCCAGCATCTCGACCCGTTCGCGCAGGCCCGGCAGGCCCAGCCCGCCCCGCCTCGCGGGCGGACCCGCCGCACCGTCCCGGGCGTCGTCGGCGACGAGGACCCGCAGCGAGCGGACGTCCCCCGCCGAGCCGCGCACGCTCACGTCCACCCGGCCCGCGCCAGGGGCGTGGCGGCGCACGTTCGTCAGCGCCTCCACCACGATGCGGTAGGCGGTCGTGCCCACCTCGCGAGGCACGTCCAGATCGGGGTCGAGGTCCAGGTGGACGGGTGCGTTGCCGGACGCGGTGAACCTCGCGGCCAGGTCGGGGAGGTCGGACAGGGACGGCGCCGGCGCCAGGGCCGGCCCGCCCTCTTCGGAACCGGCGTCGGCGCGGAGCATCCCCACGGTGCGGTCCATGGCCGCCATCGCGCGGAGCGCCGCCTCCTCGATGATCGTGAAGGTTCGCGCGGCCGCGGACGGGTCGCGCTCGGCCAGGATCTGGCCGGCCCGGGCCTGGGCGAGCATCTCGCTGACGTCGTGGGCGACGAAGTCGTGCAGGTCGCTCGCCAGCTCAAGGCGCTGCCGCCGCCGCGCGGACGCGACCGACCGGCGGCGGCGGTCGTCCAGCGAGCGCAGGTAGAGCCCGGTCGTGACGGCGAGCACCGGGGGCAGCGCCCACGCGGCGAGGGCGGCGAGCCCGGCCGTTCCAGGGACGCCGAAGCGCAGGATCCAGCACGGCACCGCCAGACCTGCGAGACCGGCTCCGGCCAGCGCCCCGCGGAACGCCGCCACCCGGACGACCACCGCCACCAGCACCGTCAGGGCGGCGACCTCGACCAGCCCCAGCAGGTTCTCCGGCCCTTCGCCCTCCTGGAACCGCGCGCCGGGCGACGACCAGGCCGTCGCCGTCGCGGCGAGCGAGACACCGCCCGCCGCCGCGGCGACGATCCAGGTCGCGTCCCGCCTGGCGGGCCGTATGGCGAGCGCGGCGAGGGCGCCCGCCATCGCGACCGCGCCCGGCACGGCGGCCCAGCCGAACACCGGCGCGCCGGCGGCGCCGAGCGGCACCAGCGCTCCGGCCGCGTACAGGCCGGTCCTTCGCACGAGTCCGTTTCGCACGGTTCGAGCTTAGGCAGCGATGACGGGGCCGACCCCCTGCCGAACGGCACATCGCCCCGCCCTGACCGCCTCGTAACGTGCGGAAAGGCATATGTTCGCGGGGTCCGCGGCGCGCCCACGCTGAAGGCATGCGCACTTCGAGATGGATCTTCCGCTGGTGGGGAGCGTGGCCCGCCTGGACCGGCTACGCGGCCGCGGCGTGGTCGCTGCTCTACGGCATGCTCGGGCTCTACTGGACCCTGGGCGGCACCGGCTACCCCTTCGGCCCGGTGGACGAGGACCACCTCTCCGGGTCGGTCCTCGAAGGGGCCGACGCGGGCGTCACCGCGCCCGCGATGGCCGCCGTCGGGGCCGCCGGCGCCGTCCTCGGCGTGGTGATGGCACGCGGCCGCGGCCGCCCGGCCCTCCGGAACGCGCTGCTCGGCCTCGCCTGGGCGCAGGCCGTCACCTTCGCCCTCGTCATCCCCGACTACTTCCTGATCGCCTTCGTCGCGCTCGCGCCGCTGCTCGTGGTGTTCGCGTTCACCGGGGTGCCCGGACCCCAGGGCGGGATCGGCGACATCCTCTACTGGCACCGGGTGAACCTCCTCGTGCTCTTCGCCGGCGGCGTGCTCTGGGCCGCGACCGCCCTCGCCTACCAGCGCCGGACGGGCGGGGCCTGCGTCCACTGCGGGCGCGGCGACCGTCCGGCCGCCCACTGGACCTCCCCCGAATCGGCCCTGCGCTGGGGAAGGTGGGCCGTCTGGGCCGCATGCGCCGCGAGCCTCCCGTACGAGGTGACCCGCGTCGCCTGGTACTTCGGCTACCCGCTCGGCATCACCGAGGACTTCGAGCGGATGATGCAGGACACGCCGGGGATGCTGGAGGCCGGTCTCGGGTTCGCGATCGCCTCGCTCCTCGGCGGCGTCCTCACCCACGGCCTCGTCCACCGCTGGGGCGTCGTGTATCCGCGGTGGATCTGGTTCAAGGCCGGAAAGCGGGTGCCGCCCGCGCTGGCGATCGTCCCGGCGTCCGTCGTCGCGGTCGCGCTCGTCCCCGCGGGCCTGATGAACCTCCGCGTCGACCTGGAACCCGGCCTGTGGGCGGTGAGCCTGCCAGGTGTGATCTTCGTTGCGTGGGGCGCGGCGCTCGGCGCCGCCACGCTCTCCTACCATCTGCGGCGCCGCGGCGCCTGCCGGCGCTGCGGGCGGGGCACAGCCGAACGCGCCGGACGCGACGACCGCGCCGGGGACGAGGCGGAAGCGGGAGTCGCCGTCGGCCCGTGATCCGCCGGGGCGTCTCCCGGCGGCGGAGGGACCCGGCCCGTGTCAGGGGAGACGGTCGGCGCCGCGGGCGGGCAGGATGGCGGGGTGAACGAACTCGAAGAAGGCACCCGGCTCACCTTGGACTTCGACAAGCTCGCGGGCGTCGCGGCGACCGGGGCGCGGGTCGTCCCGGTGGTCCTGCAGGACGCGGGCAGCGGGGAGGTCCTGTTCATCGGATACGCGAACGACCAGGCGCTCAAGGCGACCCTGGACGAGCGGATCGCCGTCCTGTGGTCGACGTCCCGCAACGAGCTGTGGCGCAAGGGCGCGACCTCCGGGGACGTCCTCGAACTGGTCGACGTCCGCGTCAACTGCGAGCAGAACTCCCTGCTCTACCTCGTGAACCGCACCACCGGCGGCGCCTGCCACACGAACCTGCCGTCCGGGGAGCCCCGCCCCACCTGCTACTACCGCTCCGTCGCCGGCGACGGGACGCTGCGCCACCTCCTGCAGTGAGCGGCCGGCCCCGGGCCGGTCACGCTGGGCCGGACCGCCTCCGGCGGAGCGGGCGGGGCTGCGCCCGCTCCATCGGCGTGCCGGGCGTCACGCGTTCTGCGGCCTGTAGTGCATGACGGCGATGCCGCAGTCGAACACGCGCGACTCCACGAGGTCGAGGCGCTGGTAGGAGCCCTCCGGGAACACCGGCATCCCGGCGCCGATCGCGGTCGGGTTGACGAACAGGTACAGGTCGTCGAGCAGGCCCCGGCCGATCAGGTCGCGGACGAGCGTGCCGCCCCCGTAGACGATCATGTCGCCGCCGGGGCGGGACTTCAGCCGGTTCACGGTCTCGGTGAGGTCGCCGCCCGCGACCTCCGCGTTCTTCCACGGCGACTCGCTGAGGCTGTCGGAGATCACGACCTTGGGCGTGTTGTTCATCTGGTCGATGGCCTCCTGGGTCTCGCCCTGGGGCCCGGACTCCCAGGCCGGGATGAACCCCTCGGCGAGCTTGCGGCCCAGCACGATGGTGTCCACCGGCTCCATCAGCCCATTGATGTACTCGCCGATGTCCTCGGTCCAGGGGAACTTCATCCAGTCCATCTCGCCGTTCGGGCCGGCCATGTAGCCGTCAGCGCTGACCTGCACCTGAAGCTTGAACTTCCGCATCGTCTTCTCCTTCGGTCCCGCGGTTCTCCGCGGTTGTTTCCAGTGCCCACAGCTTCGCGGACACCGTTTACGGAATGTTTACGGCTTCCCGGAAGGCCCGTGGCCGCCGTCGGTGCGGTGCCGTCGCGGACGGCCGGACCGCGGTGGCCCGGCCCCCGGCCGGGCGGCGGACGGGGGCCGGATCCGGCCACCGGGTGGAGGGGCGCCGGATCGCCCTGCGATCTTGATGGCGGATGTGCCCTGACCAGGGCCGTGCGAGGGGACGGACGATGCGGCGACCGATCGCGGCGGCACTGGCGGGGAGCCTCCTGCTCGGCGGGTGCGCGAGCCGCGACGAGGCGTCCATCCTCGACGGGGACACGCTGACGGCGGGCGTCCGGCCGGACCTGCCGGGCATCGGGTTCAAGGGCCCGGACGGCACGTACGAGGGCTTGGACGTGGACGTGTCCCGGTACCTCGCCGCGCGGATGGGAAAGAAGGTCCGCTTCGTCCCGGCGCTGGCGCGGGACCGGGAACGGCTGCTCCAGGACGGGGACGTCGACATGGTGCTGACGTTCTGGCTGGAGCCCAAGTGGAAGGAGCGGTTCTCCTTCGCGGGCCCTTACCTCACGTCGTACCAGGACATCCTCGTCCGCACCGACGAGCACGACGTGCGCGGCGTCCGCGACCTGAAGGGCCGCAGGATCTGCGCCGTCGTGGGGGCGGGCGCGGCCGAGGCGGTGACGGTCGAGCGGGAAGTGCCGGCCGTGCCGGTGGCGGCGCGGTCCTACGAGGAGTGCATGGGCATGCTCGCGGACGGCCGGATCGACGCGATCACCACGAACGACACCATCCTGGCCGGGATGAAGACGCGGCGGGGCGCCGGCTTCCGGTTGCTGAACGCCCGGTTCGGCGAGCGGCGGACGGCGATCGCGATCCGCCGCGGGGATCTGGACGGCTGCGAGGCGCTCAACACGGCGATCACCCGGATGTACCAGGACGGGACGATGGCGAAGTTCATGCGCAAGTGGTTCGGCACGTCCGGCCTGGACCTGTCGGACGTGCAGGTGCCGCAGTTCGAGGGCTGCCTGTGACCTTCGCCCCCGACCGGAGCGCCCGGCGGCGCGTCGCCGGTTCGAAGGGCGCGGGCGGGGATCAGCGCCGGGAGTTGCCGCCGCCGAGGAGGGGAGTGCCGGTCGTGGCGCCGTCGCTCGGCGCGGTGCCGTCCGACGTCCCGCTGTTGGCGGCCCCGTTGCCCTGGGAGCCGCTCTTGCTCTTCTTCGCCGGGGTGGTCGGGCGGGTCGTGGCGTTGTTGTTCCCCGGGCCGCGCGGAGTCGTCGGCTTCGCCTTCGGGGTCTCGGTCTTCCTCTGCTGGCCCGGCGCGGTCGTCTTGCCGTGCTCGCCGGACTTGCCCGGCCCGTGGGACGGCTTGGACGAGGGCGCCGTCCCGGGGCGCTGCGAGGTGCGGGAACCGGGGCCGCCGCTCTGCTCGCGGGTCTTGTGCTCCCGGGGCGTCGGCGACGGCGCGGGCGAAGGGTCCTGGCCGGGGAAGTTCCCGGTCGCGTAGGCCACGCCGCCGGACAGCAGGATCGAGCCGCCCACCACCGCGATGACCTTGGCGGTGAGGAACCGGCGCAGGCGCGCCGTCCGGGAGGCGGGGGCCGTCCGGGGCGCCGCCAGGAAGGCGGCGACGGCGGCGTCCTCTCCGGCGAGCTCCTCCGGGCGGCCGGGGGCGGCGGCCGCCGCGAGGAGTTCGCGCAGCTCGGGGTGCCCGCCGGCGCCGTCGAGCAGCCGCTCGGCGGTGCGCGGATCCAGCCGTCCGGGCTCGTGGTCTCTCATGTCACCCCTTCAGCGCCACTGCCGCCGTTTCTGTCACCCCGGACGAGGGGACGGGTGTCCGCGGCGTCGGCGCGGGGCGCCGGCAGCCGCTCGGCGAGGCGCCGCAGGCCGCGGTAGGCGGCGGTCCGCACGGCGCCCGCGCGCTTGCCGAGGACCTTGCCCGCGGACTTGGCGTCCAGGCCCACGACGACGCGCAGCAGCACCGCCTCGGCCTGGTCGCGGGGCAGGTCGGCGATGAGCCGCAGCGCCTCCTCGGTGGCGATCCCGTCGATGGCGTCGAGCTCGGTGTCGGCGGCCGCGGCCATCGTCACCAGCTCCTCGACCGGCAGGTCGGAGGCGGGGCGGCGGGATCTGCGGCGCAGGTGGTCCAGCGCCCGGTGCCGGGTGATCGTCGCGGTCCAGCCGCGGAAGCCGTCGAGGTCGCCGCGGAACGTCGGGAGGTCACGGGCGATCTGCAGCCACGCCTCCGACGTCACGTCCTCCGCGTCGGCTCCGACGATGGCCCCGGCGAAGCGGATCAGGCGCGGCTGTACGTCGCGGTAGAGCATGCGGAAGGACTCCTCGTCGCCGTTCTGCGCCGCGCGCAGTGCCCGGCCGAGCTCGTCCTCGTCCACCGCGCCATTGTGCAGGCATTTGCACTGTGGTGTGACACGTACGCGCGGGTTCGCGCTGACGCAGTGAACCCCTCCCGCGGCCGCCCGGCCGATCCCCGCGCACGAGACGGACGAAGATGATCCGCAATGCCTCACATGACCGGGATGAGCTCCTTGTCACCGGCATAGCGCCGGCCGCTCCGCCGCTGACCCGGCCGCTTCCGGGACCCGTTCCGGAGGCGCCGCCGGACGAGGTGCTGCCGGACGAGGTGCTGCCGGACGAGGCGCAGCCGGTCTTCGTCGACGCGACCGGGTGGCGTGCCCGGCTCGGACGGCGGCTCGGCCTGCTCGTGGGGGCGCTGCTCCTGGTGTTCCTGGGCGCGCTCGGCCTGGGCATGACCACCGGCGCCGACGTCCCGCTGACGCCGTGGAGCGGGCCGTCCGCCAAGCCGCAGGTGAAGCTGAGCCGTCCGAGCGTCCCGGCCGGAAAGGCGAAGGAGCGGCCCGCCACCACGCGTCCCCGGCACAGCGCGCCGTCCGGAGCGCCCCGGGCATCGGCGGCGCCCGGAGCGTCCGCCGCCCCCGCGGCGCCCGCCGCCTCGCCGGGCACGCCCGCGCCGGCGGCGACGGGCACCGCGACGACGCGGCCCGGCAAGTCGCAGGCGACGCCTCCCGCGTACGGCAAGAAGCGGAAGAGCGGCTGAGCATGAGACGCGGTGAACCGCGGGGTCACTGGATCCTGCTGTCGCTCGGCGGCCTGGTGCTCGCCATCCTGCTCCTCTTGGACGGCTTCGCGAACGGCGCCGTCGGTGAGGCTCCGCGGGCCGAGGGGGACGCCGCGCCGGCGCCGTCCCAGGTGACCGGGGGCGGGCCGGTGGTCAACCTCTCGGGCGGCGCCCCGCAGAGCCGCCGCATGCCCAGGAAGACGATCGCGCTGACGTTCGACGACGGCCCCGACCCGGAGTGGACGCCGCGGCTGCTGGACGTCCTGCGCCGCCGCGACGCCCACGCCACGTTCTTCACCGTCGGCGCACGCGTGGCCCGCGAGCCGGAGCTGACCCGGCGCATCCTCCGCGAGGGCAACGAGA
This sequence comes from Spirillospora sp. NPDC049024, assembly GCF_040649235.1. Classification (NCBI taxonomy): domain Bacteria; kingdom Bacillati; phylum Actinomycetota; class Actinomycetes; order Streptosporangiales; family Thermomonosporaceae; genus Spirillospora; species Spirillospora sp. NPDC049024. The sequence goes on along the minus strand of NZ_JBEZFD010000004.1, from coordinate 175,667 downwards.
TCGGCTCGCACACCTACACCCACGCCGACCTCGCAGCCGCACCGCAGTGGCGGGGGCGCCTGGAGATGGACCTCACGCAACGCGCGCTGGCGGGCGCGGCCGGCGTCCACACCAGGCTGATGCGGATGCCGTACTCGTCCCGCCCGGACGGCCTGACCGCTCCCGAGTGGCGCGCGGCCGAGCGGGCGGGCGAGGACGGCTACGTCGTCGTGCTCACCGACCGCGACACCGAGGACTGGGCGCGTCCCGGCACGGCGACGATCGTCCAGCGGGCGCTGGCGGCGGAGGCGCGCGGCGAGGGCGCCGTCGTGATGCTGCACGACTCGGGCGGCGACCGCTCCGAGACGGTCGCGGCCGTGGCGCAGATCATCGACAGGCTCCAGCCGCAGGGCTACCGCTTCACCACGCTCACGCAGGCGCTGGGCATGCCGTCCGCGGAGGTCGCGGTGCCCGCGCGCGAGCGGGCCGTCGGCTGGACGCTGGTCGCCGCCCAGCGGGCGGCGTCCGCGCTTACCGGCACCATGGGCGCGGTGTTCGGGGTCGCGGGCGTCCTCTGCGTGCTCAGGCTCGTCGCGCTGCTGGTCTTCGCGCACGTCCACATGCGCCGGGTCCGCAGGCCCCAGCGGCGCCCGCGCCGCGCCCGAGGCCGCCCGGGGCCGCCCCCGGGCGGGCTGCCGCCCGACCCGTTCCCGCCCGTCTCGGTGGTCGTCCCCGCCTACAACGAGGAGGCCGGCATCGCGGCGACGGTCACCTCGCTGCTGGACACCGACTACCCGGGCACCGTCGAGGTGATCGTGGTGGACGACGGGTCCGCCGACGCCACGTCCGCGATCGTCGAGTCCATGCGGCGGCCCGGGCTGCACCTCATCCGCAAGCCGAACGGCGGGAAGCCGAGCGCGCTCAACGCGGGCATCGCCGCGGCCCGGGCCGACATCCTCGTGCTCGTGGACGGCGACACCGTCTTCCAGCGCGACACCCTCCGGCACCTGGTCTCCCCCTTCGCGGACCCGGAGGTGGGGGCGGTGAGCGGCAACACCAAGGTCGCGAACCGCGGCGGCCTGCTCGGCCGCTGGCAGCACATCGAGTACGTCATCGGCTTCAACCTCGACCGGCGGATGTTCGACCTCCTGCAGTGCATGCCGACCATCCCGGGCGCGATCGGGGGGTTCCGGCGGTCCGTCCTCGCCGAGGTGGGCGGCGTCCCGGGCGACACCCTCGCCGAGGACACCGACCTCACCATGGCGATCTGCCGCACCGGGCGGCGCGTCGTCTACGAGGAGAAGGCCCTCGCCTGGACGGAGGCGCCGTCGTCGCTGCGGCAGCTGTGGAGGCAGCGGTACCGCTGGTGCTACGGGACGATGCAGGCGATGTGGAAGCACCGCGGCTCCGTCGTCGACCGCGGCGGCTCGGGGCGGTTCGGCCGCCGCTGCCTGCCCTACCTGACGGTGTTCCAGGTCCTGCTCCCCTTGTTCGCCCCGGTCATCGACCTGTTCGCGGTGTTCGGGCTGATCTTCCTGGACCCCGTGGTGCCGGTCGTCTCCTGGACGCTCTTCGTCGCCGCGCAGGCCGCCGCCGGCGCCTACGCCCTGTGGCTGGACGGCGAGTCCGTCCGGCCCCTGTGGGCGCTGCCGCTCCAGCAGTTCGTCTACCGGCAGCTCATGTACCTGGTCGTCGTCCAGTCCGTGGTGACCGCGCTGCTGGGGGCCCGCCTGGGGTGGCACACCATCCGGCGGACGGGCACCTTCGCGGATTTCGGGACCCGGGAACAATCCCCCGGGCCCATCGGTTACAGATGACAGCCGGTGTGCCTGGTGTCCCCGGGCCTCACCTATCGCCTTCACGGAATACCGTTCGGCTGGAGCCGTGTTGTGCCTTTCGCCGAGAGGCGACCCGCACACCGGTGCTAGACCAAGGCCCCGCCGGGTCGCACGACCCGGCGGGGCTTGGTCGTGTCTGGGGCAGACTGGCGCCATGAGTCTCGCCGCGCACCTGGAGGAACTCGGCCGCCCGCTGGTGGACGAGCAGCTCCAGCACCCCACCGTGAAGGGCATCGCCCAAGGCAACCTCGACGAGGCCGTGTTCCGCTCCTGGCTGGAACAGGACTACCTATTCCTGCACGACTACGTGCGCGTCTTCTCCCGCCTCGCCTGGCAGGCTCCCAGCGCCCACCTGGGCGACCTGGTCGATCTGGCCCACGCCACCTTCCACGACGAGCTCGACCTGCACCGCTCCCTCTCCGCGAGCTTCTCCGCCGACCTCGACGGCGCGGTGAAGGGGCCCGCGTGCGCCGCCTACACGTCCTTCCTGCTGGACAGCGCCGCCGTGTACGGCGAAGGCCTCGCGGCCCTGTACCCGTGCATGTGGGGCTACTCCACGCTCGGGCGGATCCTCGCCGAGGACCCGCCCGCCGAGCCCCGCTACCGCCGCTGGGTCGACACCTACGCCGACCCGGGCTTCGCCGCCCTCGCCGACCGCATCGCCCAGATGATCGACGAGGCGGCCCCCGACCCCGCCGCCGCGGAGCGCCTCTTCATGGAGGGCATGCGGCACGAGGTGGCGTTCTGGTCCGTGGAGACCTGAGCCGTCATACGCGGGCGAGCGAGGGGTAGTCGACGTAGCCCTCGGCGTGGCCGCCGTAGACGAGGTGCTCCACGTGGGCGGCCAGCGGGGCCGACGTAGCGAAGCGGGCGGGCAGGTCGGGGTTGGCGATGAACAGCCGCCCGTAGGAGAAGACGTCGGCCAGGCCGGCCGCGAGGACCTCCTCGCCGGCGCGCCGGGACGTCGGCTCGGGCCCGTTGAAGTTGCCGATCAGCGTGCCCGACCAGCGGGGGCGCAGATCGGCCAGCGCCCCGTAGGCGCCGCGCTCGATGACGTGCAGGTAGGCGAGGCCGAGCGGGTCGAGCGCGTCCACCAGGGCGCGGTAGGTGCCCTGCGGGTCCTCCTCGGCGATCTCGTTCTCCGGGTTGTCGGGGGAGATGCGCAGCCCGACGCGCTCCGGGCCGACCGCGTCCGCCACGGCGTGCACGACGTCGAGGGCGAAGCGGAGCCGGCCCTCGCGGGAGCCGCCGAACCGGTCGGTGCGCCGGTTGGTGTTCTCGGCGAGGAACTGCTGGATCAGGTACCCGTTCGCGCCGTGCACCTCGACGCCGTCGAATCCGGCCCGGACGGCGTTGCGGGCCTCGGCGGCGAAGGCGGCCACCGTCGCCTCGGCCTCGGCGGTCGTCATCGCGCGCGGCGTGACGTGGGGGACGCTCCCCTCGTTCGTGTGGATCCGCTCCGACCGGATCCCGACCGCCGAGGGCGCGACGGGCGTGGCGCCGCCGGGCAGGATCAGCGGATGCGTCACCCGGCCCACGTGCCAGAGCTGGGCGAAGATCGTCCCGCCTGCCTCGTGCACGGCGTCCGTCACCTCCCGCCACCCGGCGACCTGCTCGTCCGTCACCAGGCCGGGGATGCCGGGGCCGCCCTTGCCGAGCACGTCCGGCCAGATCCCCTCGGTGACGATGAGGCCCGCACTCGCGCGCTGCGCGTAGTACTCCTTGGTCAGCGGGTGCGGGACGCCGGTCACGTCGTCGGCCCGGCCCCGCGTCATCGGCGCCATCGCGATCCGGTTGCGCAGTCTGAGGTGCGGGCCTTCGTACGGGGCGAGCAGGGGGCTGGTCATCGGCCTCTCCTCCCGGCGGAGCACTTGCATGTACACGCATGTGTTGTATGTACATGCAGATATTGGCATTGCATGTAAGCTGGCGTCAAGAGGAAGCGGGGTGCGCGATGAGCGCTGACGGGAAGGCCGCGGCGGACGCGGCGCTCTGGGACGGCATCGTCACGCTGCACGGGCGGGTCGAGCACCGGCTGTCCAAGGCCCTGCAGCGCCGCCACGGGATCGGGCTGTCGGAGTACCGCGCCCTGTGCCGCCTCGCCCGCGCCGACGACGGCGAGCTGCGCATGCAGGAGCTCGCCGACCTCATCGGCCTCAACCAGAGCTCGGTCAGCCGGCTCGTCGCGCGCCTGGAGTCCGCCGGCCTCACCCGCCGCGACATGTGCCCCAAGGACCGCCGCGGCGTCTACACCGTCATCACCGACGAGGGCCGCGCCGTCCAGACCAAGGCCGCCCCCACCTACGACGAGACCCTCACCCAGGCCCTGGACGAGGCCACGACAGACCCCACCCTCGCCCCCCTGCTCGCGACACTTCGCTCTGTCTGATGGCGATGCCGTGCGGCTCCGGGCCTTGGAGGCCCGGACCCGCACGGCATCGCGTGCGATTGCTGCATCGCTCCGACTCGCCCTGGGGGCTCGCTACGCGATCGGTTTCTCGCAGGCTCGAAACCGGCTTCGCACGCAATCGCGACGGCCGGCATCACCGGGTGGCCGCGGGTTCGATCACGCCCTAAAACGCCTGAGGCGGAGGCTGTTCGTCACGACGAAGACCGAGGAGAACGCCATGGCGCCTCCGGCGATCATCGGGGTGAGCAGGCCGGACGCCGCGAGGGGCAGGGCGGCCACGTTGTAGGCGAAGGCCCAGAACAGGTTGCCCTTGATCACGGCAAGCGTGCGGCGGGACAGCCGGATGGCGTCGGCCGCGGCGCGCAGGTCGCCGCGCACCAGCGTCAGGTCGGACGCCTCGATCGCCACGTCCGTGCCGGTGCCCATCGCCAGGCCGAGGTCGGCCTGGGCCAGCGCGGCGGCGTCGTTGACCCCGTCGCCGACCATGGCGACCGTCCGCCCCTCCGACTGGAGGCGCTTGACGACGTCCACCTTGTCCTGCGGCAGGACGTCGGCGATGACCTCCTCGATCCCGACCGCGTCCGCGACCGTGCGGGCCACCGTCTCGTTGTCGCCGGTCAGCAGGACCGGGCGCAGCCCGAGCCCGCGCAGCCGCTCGATCGCCTCCCGCGAGGTCGGCTTGACCTGGTCCGCGACGGTGACGACCGCGCGGGCCTCGCCGTCCCAGCCGACCGCGACGGCGGTGTGGCCGAGCGCCTGCGCCTTCTCCATGGCGCGTTCGAGGTCGGGCGTGAGGTGCTGCGACCACTCGGCGAGCAGCCGCGGGCGGCCCGCGAGGACGCCGTGGCCGTCCACCATCCCCTGGACGCCGAGCCCCTCGACGTTGGCGAAGTCCTCGACCTTGCCCAGCTCGCCGACCCGCTCGACGGCGCCCTTGGCGATGGCCTGGGCGATGGGGTGCTCGGACGCGTTCTCCAGCGCGCCCGCCAGCCGCAGCACGTCCTCCTCGGAGACGCCCTCGGCGGTGACGACGTCGACCAGGGCCATCTTGCCGGTGGTGACGGTGCCGGTCTTGTCCAGGACGACGGTGTCGATCGTCCGGGTGGACTCCAGCACCTCCGGGCCCTTGATCAGGATGCCGAGCTGCGCGCCGCGCCCCGTCCCGACCATCAGCGCGGTCGGGGTGGCCAGGCCGAGGGCGCACGGGCAGGCGATGATCAGCACGGCGACGGCGGCGGTGAAGGCGCCCGCGAGCGGCTCGCCGGTGCCGATCCAGAAGCCGAGCGTGCCGAGCGCCAGCGCGATCACGACCGGGACGAAGACGCCCGAGATCCGGTCGGCGAGCCGCTGCACCTGCGCCTTGCCGGTCTGCGCGTCCTCCACCAGCCGCGCCATCTGCGCGAGCTGGGTGTCGGAGCCGACCCGGGTGGCGCGCACCAGCAGCCGCCCGCCCGCGTTCACGGTCGCGCCGACCACGGCGTCGCCGGGCCCGACCTCGACCGGGACCGACTCGCCGGTCAGCATGGACGCGTCCACGGCGGACGAGCCCTCCTCGACCGTCCCGTCCGTGGCGATCTTCTCGCCGGGGCGGACGACGAACAGGTCCCCCGCCGCGAGCGCGTCGACCGGGATCCGCTCCTCGCGCCCGTCCCGGACGACCGAGACCTCCTTGGCGCCGAGCTCCAGCAGGGCCCGCAGCGCGGCGCCGGCGCGGCGCTTGGAGCGCGTCTCGAAGTACCGTCCGGCGAGGATGAACATGATGACGCCGGACGCGGCCTCGAGATAGATGTTCATCGACCCGTCTGAGCGGGTCATGGAGAACTCGAACCCGTGCTTGATGCCCAGCTCGCCCGCGGTGCCGAAGAACAGCGCCCACAGCGACCACGCGAACGCGGCCAGCGTGCCGAGCGAGATCAGCGTGTCCATGGTCGCGGCGCCGTGCCGCAGGTTGACGGCCGCGGCCTTGTGGAACGGCCAGCCCGCGTACACCACGACCGGGGCGGCGAGCGTCAGCGACAGCCACTGCCACGCCTCGAACTGGATCGCCGGGATCATCGCCATCGCGATCACCGGGATCGACAGCACCACCGCGGTGACCAGCCGCTGCCGCAGCGGGCGCAGCTCGTCGGGCGGCTCCGGGGCCGCGTCGTCCGCGGCCCTGGGCGGGGCGGGGAGGGCGGCGGAGTAGCCCGCCTTCTCCACCGTGGCGATCAGCTCGTCGGGGGAGACCCCCTCCCCGAACTCGACCCTGGCCTTCTCGGTGGCGTAGTTGACCGTGGCGGTCACGCCGTCCATCTTGTTGAGCTTCCGCTCGATCCGGTTGGCGCACGACGCGCACGTCATACCGCCGATCGCCAGCTCGATACGCCCGGACACCGCGTCCGTGCTCATCGCGTCCTCCTCTGCTTGGATCGTGCGGAACGTCAGTGGGTGTGGGGCTGGTCGTCGTGGCCCGGCTCGGGCTCCTGCCCCTGCTCCTGGACGGGGACGTGCCCCGCGTGCACCGTGAACTCGGCCGTGCGGACCTTGCCCTCGTGCTTGAAGTCCAGGTAGAGGCGGTAGGCGCCGGAGCTGGGAGCCTCAGCGAAGAACGTTATGCCGGGTCCCGGCTTGGTCTCGCCGTCGCCGGGCTCCCCGTCCGGGTGGACGTGGAGGTAGGCGAGGTCGCCCTGCCGCAGCGCGACGAGGTGCCCGTACGCCTCCAGGTACGGCTCCAGGTCGGTGACCGGCTTGCCGTCCTTGCTCACGGTGAGGGTCAGCTCGCTGGACTTGCCGGGAGTGAGGCCGCCGGTGAGGCGCACCTCGTGGCCGTCCACCTTCGCGACCTGCTCGGGCTCCGGCAGCGGCGCCGGCTTCAGGTCGCCGGGGGCGAAGACGTCGGTGCCGAGCGTGAGCTGCCGCTTCGCGCCCTCCGGCTGGATGTCGGTGAAGAACCGGTACGCGCCGGGCTTGGCCAGCGTGATCGGGACGGTCCAGACGCCGCCCCCGGCCTCGGTCGGGTGCAGGTGCTGGAAGCCGGACAGGTCGCGCCGCACCACGATGAGGTGCAGAAGCTTGCCGTGCAGCGGCTTGAACCCGGTGACGGGCTTGCCGTCGGGCCCGTTGATGGTGAACCGGAAGTCGGTCTTCTCGCCGGGGCTCAGGACCGTCCGCTGCGGGACGAGCGTGAAGCCGTCCTCCGATACCTGGAGGCCGCCCGGCACCTGGGACGCCGCGCTCTCGCGGCCGCCGCCCCCGTGCTCGCCTCCGCCCGCACCGTGGCCCCCGCCGGTCTCATGGGAGGCCATCTCCGCCTTCCCGCCGACGGGCCCGACGATCTTGCCGACGCCCGCGGCGCCGCCGAAGACGACCGCCAGTCCCACGGCGTAGGCCCCCAGCCTGGTCGCGCTGTTCATGCCGTTTCACTCCGCTCGATGTCCGAGGGGCGCACCCCGCCCGGTGGCGAGGTGCGGTCCGCTCATGAGGTCAGCTGGTATCCGGCCTCCTCGACGGCGTCCTTCACCTGGGCGTCGTCGAGGGGCGTCTCGCTGGTCACGGTGACCTTGCCGGTCTGGAGGTCGACGTCCACGCCGGTCACGCCGGCGATCTGCTCGACCTCCTCGGTCACCGAGCTCACGCAGTGGCCGCAGGTCATCCCACTGACGGTGTAGGTGGCGGTGCTCATCGTCGTCTCCTTCGGGTCAATTACCCCTAGGGGGTATCTCTTCGGCCTCATGCTGCCATAACCGGATACCTGTGACAACCCCAGGGGGGTATCAGCGATTCCGAGATCCGGGTCACATCGCCCCCAGGGTTTTCCACAGGTGTCCACAGGGCTGTGGACGGACGTTCCGGCGGCGCGGCTCGTCGCGGATACTGAAGCCATGCCTGAGCTACCTGAGGTGGAGGCGCTGGCGGGCTTCCTGCGGGAGCGCGCGGTCGGCCACGCCGTCGCCCGCGTCGATGTTCTCGCCGTCTCCGCGCTGAAGACCTACGACCCGCCGGTGACCGCGCTCGGCGGGCTGACCGTCACCGGCGCGGCCCGGCACGGCAAGTTCCTCGACCTGGACGTCGACGGGCTGCACCTCGTCGTCCACCTCGCCCGCGCGGGCTGGCTCCGGTGGCGCGACGAGATCCCGGTCAAGCCCGTCCGGCCCGGGGGCAAGAACCCGCTCGCCCTGCGCGTGCACCTGGACGACGGCTCGGGCTTCGACCTCACCGAGGCGGGCACCAAGAAGGGGCTCGCCGTCTACGTCGTCCGCGACCCGAAGGACGTGCCCGGCGTGGCCTCCCTCGGCCCCGACCCGCTGGACGACGCCTTCACCCCCGCGGCGCTGGGCGAGATCGTCCACGGCAAGCGCACGCAGATCAAGGGGCTGCTGCGCGACCAGAAGGTGATCGCGGGCATCGGCAACGCCTACTCCGACGAGGTGCTGCACGCCGCCCGGATGTCCCCGTTCAAGATCGCCTCCTCGCTGACCGAGGAGGACGTCGCCGTCCTGCACGAGGCGATCGTCACCACGCTGCGGGACGCGGTGGAGCGCTCGCGCGGCCTGGAGGCGCAGGACCTCAAGGGCGAGAAGAAGACCGGCCTGCGGGTGCACGGGCGCGCCGGCCAGAAGTGCCCGGTGTGCGGGGACACGGTCCGCGAGGTGTCGTTCGCCGACTCGGCGCTCCAGTACTGCCCCACCTGCCAGACGGGCGGCAAACCGCTCGCCGACCGCCGCATGTCCCGCCTCCTGAAGTAGGACCGGGCGAATCCGGCTGTGGGCCCGGCGGTCCGGGCGTATCGTGTCGCGCGTCGACCGCGGTGATCGCCTTCTCAGGAGCCGCCATGGGATACCCCCCGCCCCCACCCGCCCCGCCCGGCGGCCCTGGTCGCGGCGCTCCGCCGCCGCCCTACGGCGCACCTCCGCCCGGCGGCGCGCCCGCTCCTCCGTACGCGCCTGCCGCCCCGCCTCCCGGCTACGGATATCCGCCGCAGGCCCCCGGGTACCCGCCGCAGCAGCAGGGCGGCTACCCGGTGCCGCAGCAGGCCGGCCACCCCGTGCCCCAGCACCCCCAGGTCCATCACCAGCGGCCGCCGCAGCAGCCCGCCGACCTGTACGGATCGCCGATCCTCGTCTACGACCAGCCGGCGCAGTTCTTCTCGACCGAGGCGAACTACACGATCTGGAGCCCGCAGGGGCAGCCCGCGGCGTACGTCCGGGAAGAGGGCGTGAGCGGCGCGAAGAAGGCCCTGCGCGTGATGAGCCAGGGCAGCCAGACCAAGGCCGAGCGGAAGCTGTCGATCCTCCGGCCCGACGGCATGCCGTACTTCCTCTTCTACAAGCCGTACGGGTTCATGGGCACGCCCATGATGCAGGTGCTGACCCCGCAGGGCGGGCTGATCGGGCACCTGCGCAAGCGGGCGATGCGCGGCTGGGAGATCCTCGACCCGCACGAGCGGCAGCTCGGCTACTACGAACTGCTGGGCGGCCGGATCACCGACTGGCGGCAGCAGGAGATCGCCCGGATCCAGCGCGGCTTCGCCGGGATGGGCGAGTTCCTGTCCCAGATGTTCACCGGGGCCGACCGGTACGTCCTGCGCATGCACGTCCAGTTGCAGGAGCCGATGCGCACGCTCGTGCTGGCATGCCCGCTCGCGTTCGACACCGCCGTCTCCCAGAACCGCAGCATCGGCGGCCTGCTCTGACCCCGCCGCTCCGGCGGGGAGCCGGGACGCGTCAGGCCCCGGCGGGCGCCGGGGCCTGACTCATGGATCGCGGACGGAGCCGGAACGGGGATGGCTCGTCCGCCGGGTTCAGCGGACCTTCGGGACGTTCCCGAAGACCGGGCCGATCTGGCTCCAGCGGTGCAGCTGGCAGCCGTCATCGCGGGTGAACGTGGTGTCGACCTGCTTCCCCTGCCAGGTGCCCTTGACCGTGGCGATCTCCGGACCGCCGTAGATCTTGGTGCACATCTGGTCCTTGGGGACGGGTTTGAAGGGATCCTTGACCTTGGTGAGGGCCGCGCAGGCGCCGGCCGCCTGGGGATGGTCGCCGCCGGGCGGGCCGCAGGTCAGCCGCCAGGTCTTGGCGGGCGCCTCCTTGGAGGCCTTGACCTGCACGGTGAGTGTGTCCGCCGGTGAGCCGGACGGCTGCACGGACGTCGTGCCCGAAGGCGCTCCGGCGGGGTTTCCGTTTGCCTGTTCGTCGCCGCAGGCGGCCATGGACAGGAGCAAGGCCAGCCCGGGCGCTGCGAAAAGGAGCGTCCGATACCGCATGCGTGATTCGACGCAGAGGGGCTTCGCGCGGTTCCATGGGGGTGTGATGAATTTCGGGGAAGACGTGCCGGCCGTGGTCGCCGCGGAGGTCCCGCAGGACGGCTACCTGCTGGACGTCCGCGAACAGGACGAGTGGGAGGCGGGCCACGCGCCCGAGGCGGTCCACATCCCCATGCGCCAGCTCGGCGACCGCGCCGGGGAGATCCCGCGTGACCGGGAGGTCTATGTGATCTGCCGGTCCGGGGCGCGGTCCGCGCAGGTCACGGTCGCGCTGAACCAGGCGGGCTGGCTGGCGCGCAACGTCGGCGACGGCATGCACGGGTGGGCCCGGGCCGGCCGCCCGATGGAGGGGACCGGGGACGGCCCGCCCTTCGTCGCGTGATCCGACCGGCCGCCGAGTGATCTGACCCCGATGCCCCCTTTTGGGGCGTGACGGGCGGTTGTATGCGGTTGTACGATCGGGCCTGACCGATACCCGCGGGAGCTCGGGCCACAGCCGGGCTGAGAGGGCGGCCTCCAAGGCGTCGCCGACCGCATGAACCTGTCCGGGTAATGCCGGCGTAGGGAGTGTGTCCCGTGACGTCCGACGTCGAAAAGCGCCCTCAGGACGAGCGCGTCCGCGACGAGGTCCCGTTCACCCTCGACGAGCCCGCCCCCAAGGTCCTCGGATTCTGGGACCAGAGCGCCTTCTGGGGGAACCTCGGCGTCAGCCTCCTGGCCTTCTCCGGCGCCTACACCGTCCTCGCGCCGGACGAGGCCGGCCGGCCCACCATCTCGATCATGGCGGGCATCGTCGCGATGGCCGTGGGAACGGCCCTCGGCGGGCTGATGCTCGGCCTCGCCGCCGTCCCCGGCGCGCGCACCGGCCAGCCCGCGATGGTGCTGCTGCGCGGCCTGTTCGGCGCGCGGCTGTCGTACGCGCCGACCGTCCTCAACATCGCCCAGCTCGTCGGCTGGGGCACGTTCGAGCTGATCGTCATCGCCGACGCGGCCCGCGAGCTGTGGGACGGCGTCCCCCGCTGGGGCTACGTCGTCGCGGCGGGCGCGATCACGACCGTGCTGACGGTGTGGCCGCTCGGCTCGGTGCGGCTGCTGCGCCGCTACGTGACCGTCGCGGTGGCGATCGCGCTCGTCTACTTCTACGTCCGGCTCGTCCAGGAGCCGCTGCCCGACCTGAACCGGGGCTCGTGGGGCGGGTTCTGGGTCGGCGCGGACGCCGCGCTGGCCGTGTCGATCTCCTGGGTGCCGGTCGCCGCCGACTACACCCGGCACGCGCGCACCGAGCGCGGGGCGTTCGGCGCCGCGGCCGTCGGCTACTCCGTCACGCAGATCGTCGCCTACGTCCTCGGCCTGCTCGCGCTCGCACTGGTCGCGGGCGACTCGGGCAAGATCTTCGACCCGTTCCTGGGCGCCTCGCTGGGCGTGGTGTTCTTCGCGGTGTTCGTGCTGCGGGAGGCCGACCAGTCGTTCGCCGACACCTACTCCACCGCGGTGTCGATCCAGAACCTGTTCCCCCGGGCCGACCGCCGGGTGCTGAGCGTCGGGCTCGGCATCCTCATCACCGTGCTCGCGCTGGTCCTGGACATCGGCGACTACGCGGGCTTCCTCTCGCTGATCGGCTCGGTGTTCGTGCCGATGCTCGGCGTCCTGGCGGCCGACTTCTTCCTCGGCCGCGGCCGGGGCCGCGCCGGCTGGGACGTCTCGCGGACGGCGCCGTCCCGCTGGGGCATGATCGCCGCATGGGCGGCGGGGTTCGTGGTGTACCAGCTCGTGAACCCCGGCACCGTCGCCCGCTGGGCCGAAATGTGGTCCGACGTGCGTGCCGCGCTGCACTTCACGCCGCAGACCTGGATGAGCGCTTCGCTGCTGTCGTTCCTGGTGGCGGGGGTCGCGGCCCTGCTCATCGGCAGGCTTACCAAACGGTAAGGTTTGGGTCGGCAGCAAGTTCCGACGCAAGTTGCCCGGCGGTACGCCGGAGTGCGGTGGCACGATGACAGACGTGTATCAGCACGTGCACGATCCGATCGCGCGGGCCGTCATCGAGAGCGCCGCGGACGCGATCGTGGCCGTGGACCAGCGGCACCGGGTCACCGTGTGGAACCCGGCGGCCGAGCGCATGTTCGGCTGGACGGCCGCCGAGGTGATCGGCCGCGTCCCGCCCATCGTCCCGGACGAGCTGAAGGCCGAGCACAACGCCGTCCAGGAGCGGCTCCTCACCCGGCGCGGCGGCGAGGGCGAGGCCGACGGGGGGCAGATCTCGATCGCGACCCGCCGCTTCCACCGCGACGGCCGGCTCATCGACGTGCGCATCGACACGAGCCTGCTGAAGGACCCGAACGGCACGCTGCTCGGCTGGGTCGGGGTGTACCACCCGGTCGAGGACGACGAGATCCTGCAGCACCGCATGACCGAGCGGGCCCGGCTCGTCCGGCGGCTGAACGACATCGTCGCCGACCTCGGCGCCGAACTCGACCTCGCCGTGGTGCTCGACCGGATCACCGCCGCGCTCATCGAGCTGACCGGCGCCGACGCCGGCGGGTTCGTCAAGATCGAGGGCGAGCGGCTGCGGCTGGTCAGCATGTCCGGGCTGCCGGAGCGGATGCGCGGCAGGTCGGCCGAGCTGCGGCCGAGCCTGGTCGGGGAGCTGCTGCGGTCGGGCAAGACCGTCAAGCTCGCGACGGGGGAGCGGCGCCTCGGCGACCTGATCTGGTCGGAGCTGCCCGGCCTGCACACGATCGCGCTCGGCCTGTCGTACCTGCAGAACCGGCCGTACGGCGCGCTGTACGCGCTGTTCTCCGGGCGCAAGGTCGGGCACACCGAGCTGGAGCTGCTGGAGCTGCTGGCCGGGCATGCCGGGGTCGCGGTCGGCAACGCCGTCGCCTACGCGGAGGTCGTCCGGCAGCGGGCGCACGAGCGCGCCGTCATCGACTCCAGCGCCGACGGCATCGCCGTGCTCGACCACGACCTCGTCGTCCGGCACTGGAACCACGCCGCGCACACCCTCACCGGCATCCCGCCGGAGGACGCGCTCGGCCGCCCGCTGCCGTTCGACATGCCCGCGCTCGGCGAGATGCTCACGTTCCGCCTGGAGTCGGGGAGGTGGCTGAACGTGCTGGCCGCCGAGATCGAGGAGACCGGCGAGCTGGTCGTCGACTTCCGCGACGTCTCGGAGGCCAAGGCGCTGGAGGAGGCCAAGGACCTGTTCCTCGCCACGACCAGCCACGAGCTGCGGACCCCGATCACGGTCGTGCAGGGGTTCGCCTCCACGCTCGTCAACCGGTGGGACGAGCTGACCGACACCGACCGGCGCGCCGCCGTCGCCACCATCGCCGAGCGCGCCCAGTCGCTCGGCCGGCTCGTCGAGCACCTGCTGCTCGGCTCCCGCGCCGGCGCCGACGAGCTGGCCGTGGCGATCGAGTCGTTCGACCTCGTCCGCGTCCTGGAGGGCGTGGTCGCCGGGTTCCGCTCGCTGTCTCCGCTGCACCGGGTGGAACTGGACATCGACCCGGAGCTGCCGCCGTGCCGCGGGGACGCGATGGCCACCGACATCGTCCTCGGCCAGCTCTTGGAGAACGCGTTCAAGTACTCCCCGGACGGCGGGACCGTGCGCGTCCGGGCCCGCTGCGAGGGCCCCGACATCGTCGTCACGGTCTCCGACGAGGGCATCGGCATCCCGCTCGGCGACCATGAGCGGATCTTCGAGCGGTTCGTCCAGGGCGACGCGGGGGACCGCCGCCGGTTCGGCGGGATCGGGCTCGGCCTGTACATCGTGAAACGGCTGACCGAGGCGCAGGGCGGCACGATCTCCGCCCATCCCGCGGGACGTGAGACATCTCACATAGAGTCCGTTCAAAAGCCGCTTAACAGGACGATGGCGACAGAACCGGCCGATATGGAACGAACCACTCGGCTACTGGCCGTGAGCGAGGGGCGCGGACCCGCAGGTGGCGCGCGGGCGGGCGAGGGCACGTGCATGCGGCTCGTGCTGCGCTCGGCCGGCTGACCCGGCGCCGGCTTACCGTGCGGACAGTACGTCCCCGGTGGCCCGGTGAGACGGGCGTGACCAGGGCTTTCGGCGGTCCCGGCGGCGGGCAGGCTGGGTTGGTGCGGAGAAGTGCGGCGGCAGCGGGGTGTGATGGACGAAACGCGTGTGCGAGGAGTAAATCCGCCGTTGGCTGGATAGGTCCTTGGTTGGTCGCCGTTTGGGGACGAGATTCCGATCCGGGGGTGATCACCGTGACCGGACGGCCGATGACTCGTTGTGCAGGTGGTGAACTGAACCGTTCGGGTTTCCGGCCATGGCCATCAGGGCATTTCGGTCGTACCGGAAGAGCGATGACGGGACTCGTCCGAGAGAGCGGAGCATCGGGGAGGTGAGGGCGTCGAGCGTCGTACTGCTGCCACACGCACCGTCCAGCGTCGCGGTCGCCCGCAGGCGCCTCAGCTCTGAGCTGGCCGACTCGGGCGTCTACGACTCGATCGTCGACGACGCCAGCGTCATCATCAGCGAGCTGCTCAGCAACGCCCTGCGGCACGCGCGGCCGCTCCCGTCCGGCCAGGTGAAGGTGTGCTGGCTGTGCCGCGGCGACCTCCTCGAACTCGAGGTCAGCGACGGCGGCGCGATGACCGAGCCGCGCCGCGGCCCGGGCACGCTCTCCTCGCTCGGCGGCAGGGGGCTCGGCATCGTCGAGGCCCTGTCCGAGGGCTGGGGGGTGCGCCACGAAGACGGCACCACGACGGTCTGGGCCGTCCTGAGGGCGCCCAGGACGCCCGGCGACGAGCGGATGGCCGCCCCCGCCGGGATGCACGCCGTCGCCCCGGATTTGTCCGCCTTTCCGGACCTGCTGGACGAGCCCGGAGAGGACCTTTGTAACGGAACCAGGAGTGAAGTGGCTCCGAGCCGGGCATATCCGGCATAGAGCGACCCTGCCTGGAAGGAACCCCGCCCGACCTTGTATGGTCCTCTGCAACGCCCGGGCGATGTCGTGCCCCCGTCGGCATCGCGGGCGTTGTCGGTCCTTCCCGGCGCCGCGCGCCTTGAGCCCCCGGCGCCGGGAAGGGCGCTAAATCCCCACCTCACAGGGCATCGCTGCGCCGTTCTCGTGCTCGCCGCCCGACCCGTTGACCCCGGATGCCCCGGATGCCTCCGGCCGTCCGGAGCTCAGATCTCCTCGCGCAGGATCGGGCAGGACATGCAGCGAGGGCCGCCGCGCCCCGTCCCCAGCTCGCTGCCGCTGATCCGGATGACCTCGATCCCGGACGCCTCCAGCTGCGCGTTGGTCTCGATGTTGCGCTCGTAGGCGACGCACAGGCGCGGGGCCACGGCGAGCGTGTTGTTCCCGTCGTCCCACTGCTCGCGCTCGGCGGTGACCGGGTCGAGCCCGGTGTCGATCACCTTGAGGCGGTCCAGGCCCATCGCGTCGGCGGCTGCCTGGAGGAACGGGCGCGGCTCGGCGACGCGCAGGTCCCCGTCGGCCAGCGTCACCCTGTAGGCGGTCAGCGAGTGCGCCACCGGCGGGTACATCACGACGGTGTCGACGTCGACCATCGTGCAGACGGTGTCGAGGTGCATGGTCGCGCGCTCCTGCGCGATCGGCACGGCCAGCACGGTGTGGGCGAGCCCGGCCCCGATCACCTGGCGGGCCAGGCGCTCGACGCCCGCCGGGGTCGTCCGCTCACCGGTGCCGACCGCGATCACGCCCGGCCGCAGGAGCAGGACGTCCCCGCCCTCCAGATGCTCAAGGGACGGGGTGTAGACCGGCTCCACACCGGCGAACCTCGGGTGGTGCGCGTAGATCAGGCCGGTGAGGGCCGACTCGCGCCGGCGCGCCTCCATCGCGAGGCTCGTCACCGCCACGCGGTCGCCGATCCAGGTGCTGTTGTCGCGGGTGAACAGCAGGCCCGGCAGCGGGTCGACGATGAAGTCCTGCTCGTCCATCAGCCGGTAGACGAGGCCGTGCCCGGCCTTCAGCTCCTCGTGCGCGAGCCCGGCGATCAGCGTGTGCGCGAGATTCTCCGGGTGGAGGCCGCGCAGGTGGTCCTCGACGACGCGGCGGAGCTGGTCACCGAGGCGCAGGTCGACGATGGCGTCCGCGATCGCCTGGTCCCGCGCGGCCTCGTACTCCAGGGCGTCCTGGAGCAGCTCCGTCACGTACAGGACCTCGACGCCCCGTGACCGCAGCGCCTCGGCGAACGCGTCGTGCTCCTCCTGCGCCCGGCCCGCCCACGGGATCGCGTCGAAAAGGAGCTTGTCGCTGTTGCGCGGGGTCAGCCGCTTGAGCTCCGCGCCGGGGCGGTGCAGCAGCACCGTCCGCAGCCGTCCGACCTCGCTGGTGACCCGGTGCTCGTGTGCTGTCTTCGCTGCCGTCACCCTCCGCAGTCTAGGCGGCGGAGGCCGTGCCACCATGCAAGGGTGATCGGCAGGACCCCGGCGCTCCCCCTCCACCTCACGTCGGCGACGATGCTGCGCGTGTCCGCCGAGGGGGTCGCGACCGCGCTGGTCCTGACCGTCCAGGCGCGGACGGGCCACGCCGCCACCGCCGGCTACCTGCAGACCGCGATGACGCTGCCGTACGTGCTGAGCGGGCCCGTGATCGGGAACGCACTGGACCGGGTGGCGCGCCCCCGCCGCGGCGCCCTCGCCCTCGCCGCCTGCTACGTCGCCGCGACCGGGCTGCTGCTCGCCGTCGCGGGACGCTCGCCGCTCGCCCTCGCGCTGGTCGTCGCCGCCGTGATCGGCTGCACCGAGCCCATCGTCGTGGCACTGACCAGCCTGCTGCCGCGGTTCGTCCCCGGCGACCGGCTCTCACGCGCGTACGGGCTGGAGGCGTCCAGCTACAACCTCGCCGGGATCGCCGGGCCCGGCCTCGCCGCCGGCCTGGCCGCCATGGCGGGCGGCCAGTACGCCGGGACCGCCGTGGTCGCGGTGGGCCTCCTCGGGCTCCTGACGCTGCCGTTCCTGCCCTTCCCCGGCCCGTCCGCGACCGTGGACGACGCCGTGCCCGGCCCGGCCGCCGTCGAGGCGACGGCGGACACGGGCGCGGTCGGCGGTCCGGCGGCCGTCGAGACGGAGACGGCCGCCGGGACGCGGACGGGGGCACTCTCCGTGATCACGGGTGGCCTGGTGGTCCTGGCCGAGGGCCGGGTCCTGCGGGCCCTGACCGTCGCGACGACGCTCGCTTGGATGGGCTTCGGCGGCGTCGCCGTCACGGCGGTGCTGCTCGCCGAGCACATCGGCGCGCCGCCCAGCGCGGGCGGTCGGCTCCTCGTGGCCATGGCGGTCGGCTCCCTGATCGGCTCCCTGGCGTCCAGCCGGTGGCTGACCCCCAAGCACGCCGAACCGGTCATGCTCACCGGGCTCGTCGCGTTCGGGGCGTCGCTGGCCGCCCTCGCCGTCGCGCCGTCCATGCCGTGGGCGACGGCGGCGTTCGTCGCCGCGGGGATCGCCGAGGGGCCGGTGTTCGCGGCCACGCTCATGCTGCGCCAGCGCGAGTCGCCCCCGGACCGGCTCGGGCAGGTCAACACCACGGGAGGCAGCCTCAAGATCGGCGCGTCCGCGGTGGGCGCCGCGCTGACCGCCGCGTCCGCCGACGCCATCGGCCCGGTCGGCCTGGTCCTCGCGATCGCCGGATTCCAGTTCGCGGGCGCGCTGGGCGGCTACCTGCTCCTGCGCGCCCCAGCCCGCGCCGGCATGGTCGAGGACGGTTCCTGAATCCGAGGGACCCGCGCAGGGCCCGTCGGGCAAGAGGAGGTGACACGTCCACGACCGAGAGGCCACGCATGCAGACAACGAGCCGCTCCTCGCCGGCCCGGCCCCGTCCCGCACCCCGGGCCGACCCGGCCGCCGATGACGAACCCACCGACGCGTCCCTGATCGCCGCGTCCCGCACCGACTCCGAGAGGTTCGCGGGACTGTTCCAGCGGCACGCCCAGGAGATCATGCGCTACGTGGCACGGCGCCTCGGCCGGGACGCCGCCGAGGACGTCGTCGCCGAGACCTTCCTCGTCGCGTTCCACCAGCGCCACCGGTACGACGCGGCGCGCCCCGACGCCCGGCCCTGGCTCTACGGGATCGCGACCAACCTGATCCGCCGCCACCGCCGCGCCGAGGTGCGGGCGCTGCGCGTGCTCGCCCGCGGCGGCCTCGACCCGGTCACCGAGCCGTTCACGGACGCGGTGGAGAACCGCGTCGAGGCGGGCGCCCGGTCGCGGGCCCTCGCGGCGGCCATCGCCGGGCTGCCCGCCAAGCAGCGCGAGGTGCTGCTGCTGGTGACGTGGGCGGGGCTCACCTACGACGAGGTCGCCGAAGCGCTCGGCGTCCCCTCCGGGACGGTCCGGTCCCGCATGAACAGGATCCGCCGCAAGCTGCGCGACGCCCTCGGCAAGGAGGACCACGATGGATGAACTGAAGCTGGTGGAGCGGCTGCGCTCCGAGGTCCCGGAGGACATCGACGTGACCGGGGCCGAGAGCCGCTGGCGGCGGCGGGCCTACGGGAGCCCGGTCCGGCGGGCCTACGCCGCCCCCGTCCGGCGGCGGCGTCCGCTGCTGCTGTCCGGCGTCGCCGCCGCGGCCTGCGCGGGCGTGGTGGCCACGTTCGTGGCGACCCACGAGGACACGGGGCGGATGGCCAACGTGGCCGCCGTCCTCGACCAGGCGGCCGACCAGGCGGCGGCCAGCCCCGCGCCGCGCGCCGACCAGATCGTCTACCAGGAGAGCGTGACCCGGCGACGGGTCGGCGGCGTCGGCCGCTGGTACGAGGTCCGCAACCGGACCTGGCTGCCCGCCGGGGGCGCGGGCGGCGGCCTCATCATCGAGAAGAACTCGATCCAGCCCCGCCCGGACGAGGTGCTCCCTCCCGACGGCGAGACCACGGTCGGCCCCTGCCGCGACGAGCCGCCGATCGACCGTCCCTACCTTGATGCCCTGCCGACCGACACCGACGCCCTGCTCGACCTCTTCGCGAAGAAGGGCGAGGGTGACCGGGGCGACCGGCAGTGGGGGGCGGCTTCCGATCTGATCGACCGGCCCGCGTCCCCCAAGGTGCGCGCGGCGATCTTCCGGGCGATCGCCGAAATCCCCGGCGTCCGGCTGCGGAACGACGGCGTGGACGCCGCGGGACGCCCCGGGGTCGCGGTCACCCGCACCCAGGACGGCATCCGCGACGAACTCGTCTTCGACCGCGCGACTCACCGCTTCCTCGGCACCCGCACGGTCATCGCGAAGAACGACAACCCGCTGGGGCCGCCTGGGATGACGACCCAGTCCAGCGCCCTTCTGGCCAGCCGGATCGTCGACAAGGCCCCGCGCCCGGGCCCCCACGCCACCCCGTCAGGCTGCTGATCACGAAGCCGCGGTGACCGGTCGCGCGCCCAGGCGAGGCCGGTCACCGCGGCCGGACGAATAATCGGTCGACTTCCACCGGGGGCGGCCGTAGTGTCCGTGGCATGTTCCTCGCAGCCGGCACCCGGACGCTCGCAGGTCTCGACCTGCTGAGCGCGGTGCCGGCTGCCTTCTCGGCGGCAGCGGACGCAGACGTCTTCGACGGCCTGCGTGCCGCATGTGTGGGGGCGACCCCCCACGCCCCCCGGTTCGCTGCGCTCATCCGAAGCTGACCCCTCTCCGTCCTACCTCCGGAGAACCAGCGGAGGGGGGTTGGGCATGAACTGCGCACGTCTGCGCAGTGGTTCTCACGGGATCCACCAGTGAGGACGAGGCCAATGGCCAAGCAGCTTTACGAGCGCGACAAGCCGCATCTCAACATCGGCACGATGGGGCACGTCGACCACGGCAAGACCACGCTGACCGCGGCGATCACCAAGGTGCTCGCCGACCGCGGGCTGGCGTCCCCGGTGCCGTTCGAGCGCATCGACCGCGCCCCGGAGGAGCGCGACCGAGGCATCACGATCAACGTTGCCCACGTGGAGTACGCGACCGCGACCAGGCACTACGCCCACGTCGACATGCCGGGTCACGCCGACTACGTGAAGAACATGATCTCCGGTGCCGCGCAGGTGGACGGCGCCGTGCTGGTCGTGTCCGCGCAGGACGGCGCCATGCCGCAGACGCGCGAGCACGTCGTGCTGGCGCGGCAGGTCGGCGTCGGGCACATCGTGGTGGCGCTGAACAAGGCCGACATGGTCGAGGACACCGAGCTCCTCGACCTGGTCGAGCTGGAGGTCAGGGACCTGCTCACCGAGTACGGCTTCCCCGGCGAGGAGGTGCCGGTCGTGCGCGTGTCCGGGCTGCGGGCGCTGGAGGGCGACCCGTACTGGACGGCGCGGATCGTCGACCTGCTCGACGCGATCGACGCCTACGTGCCCGTGCCGCGCAGGGTGCTCGACAAGCCGTTCCTGATGCCGGTCGAGAGCGTCCTCACGATCACCGGTCGCGGCACCGTCGTGACCGGGGTCGTGGCCCAGGGCGCGATACGGCTCGGGGACGCCGTGGAGGTCGTCGGGCTCGGCGAGACGTTCGGGTCCGTCGCGACGGGCCTGGAGACGTTCGGGCAGACGATGGACCACGCGGAGGCCGGCGACAACACCGCCATGCTGCTGCGCGGCGTCAGGCGGGACCAGATGCGGCGCGGCCAGGTGGTCAGCGCGCCGGGCGCGATCCGGCCGCACGCGCGGTTCCGGGCGCGGGTCCGGGTGCTGACCGCCGACGAGGGCGGCCGGAGCAGGCCGTTCCTGCACGGCTACCGGCCGCAGTTCCACTTCCGCACCACGGACGTGGTCGGCGGCGTCGACCTCGGCGAGGGCGGCATGGCGCTGCCCGGCGACTCGGTCGAGATGGCCGTCGAGCTGGGCAAGCCGGTCGCGATGACCGAGGGGCTCGGCTTCGCGATCCGCGAGGGCGGCCGGACGGTCGGCGCGGGCACCGTCACCGCGCTGCTCGACTAGCGGGAGAGGGGGCCCCGGCACTCGCCGGGGCCCTTAGCCTTGATCGCGTGAATTCGTTCGGCCCAGGGTGACCGAGTGGTCGCGAACGGCTGGCGGATGCGATCTTGATGTGGTGAGATTCCGGCATCACCCCCGCAGGTAACCCCCGTCTGGAGAATGTGTGCGATCCCCCCGCGCCCTGATTCCCCTGCTCTCGGTCTGTGCGGCCGCCGCGGTCGTGACCGCGGCCGCGACCGGCGCCAGCATCGAGGGCCTGCCGGGCGGTGGAGGCCCCGCCCACGCCGACGGGGCCGCTCCCCGCCCCGAGGCGGTGACGATCAACACGCTGAGCTGGAACGTCTGCGGCGGCACCGGCTGCCCCTCCGGCACCGCGCCCGCCAAGCTCACCAAGGAGATCGTCCAGCGGATGCGCGCGACCGAGGTCGGCGGGCGCACGGTGCGCCCGAACGCCGTCCTCCTCCAGGAGGTCTGCGACGGGCAGGTCCGCTCGTTCAGGACGTCCTTGCCCAAGTGGAGCTGGGTGTTCGCGCCGTCTCCGGGCGGCGAGGCGTGCGCGGCCGGGCAGGGGCGCTCCGGCGTCGCCATCGGCACCGACGTCCCGCTCACCGCGCACCGCCAGGCGAGGCTGCCCGCCCCCGCCGGGCGCACCCGGGTGGCACTGTGCGGCGAGGTCCCGTCCTGGTCGACCCGCGTCTGCGTCACCCAGCTCAGCGCCGGAGAGAGCGGCCAGTGGCGCCGCAAGGAGGCCGGCGCCCTCACCACCCTCGCGGGGACGGGCCGGATCCTCCTCGGCGGCGAGCTCGCCGACGTCCCGGAGAGCCCGGCGCTCGACCCCCTCTACGCGGCCTACGCCGAGTGCGACCAGTCGGGCTCGTCCCGGACGGGGGCGAAGACCCGGCAGGACTGGCGGGGCACCGCGCTCGACAAGACCGACTACCTGTTCATCGGCAAGTCGGCCGCCGTCTCCTGCAGCGTCCCCGCGGACCAGGTCAAGGTCTCGGACCACCGCCCCTTGTCGGCGGTGGTCCGCTACCAATAGTCCTGCGTCCTTCTCCTCCTTCGGGCCTGGCGGCCCTCCATCGTCGAAAAACGCGGGCGATCGCTGGCATCGCTTCGTCTCGCCTTGCGGCTCGCTGCGCGATCAGATTCTTGCTTCGCTCGAATCTGCCTTCGGACGCGATCGCGGTCCCTCAGGCCGTCGCGGGTGTCAGTTGACTCCTCGGTCTGCGCCGTCCCAGTAGGGGGCGCGGAGGTCGCGCTTGAGGATCTTGCCGGTGGGGTTGCGCGGGATGGCGTCGCGCCGCTCGACCGAGGTGGGGCACTTGAAGTGCGCCAGGCGCTCGCGGCAGTAGTCGATGATGTCCTGGTCGGGGACGTCCTCGGACAGCACCACGATCGCCTTCGGCGTCTCGCCCCAGCGCTGGTCGGGGACGCCGATGACCGCGCAGTCGGAGACGGCGGGGTGGCCCATCAGGACGTTCTCCACCTCGGCGGGGTAGATGTTCTCCCCGCCCGAGATGATCATGTCCTTGACGCGGTCGTGGATGTAGAGGTAGCCGTCCTCGTCGAGGTAGCCGGCGTCGCCCGTGCGGAACCAGTTGTCCTCGGACAGGGCGCCGGCGGTCGCCTCCGGCATGCCCCAGTAGCCCTTCATGTTCTGCGGCGTCCGGCAGAGGATCTCGCCGACCTGGCCGGAGGGCAGCTCCTCCCCGGTGGCCGGGTCCACGATCTTGAGCTCGGTGTTGTCGTTCGGCAGGCCGGCGCTGCGCAGCCGGTGCGCGTTCGGGCCGTCCGGGTCGTGGTCCTCGGGCGGCAGCGAGGTGATCGCCCCGGTGACCTCCGTCAGCCCGTACACCTGCCGGAAGTCGGTGGTCGGCAGCATCCGCATCGCGGTGCGCAGGACGTCCTCGCTGATCGGGGACGCGCCGTACAGCATGAGCCGCAGGCTGGACATGTCGGCGGCGGTGACCTCGGGGATCAGCGGCATGAACTGCAGCAGCACCGGGACGAGGAAGATGTGCGTGACGCGGTGCCGCTCGATGCCCTGCGCGATCGCGGTCGGGTCGGGCTCGCGGGTGATGACGCCGGTGAGGCCGTTGTAGACGGCGGAGACGGTGAGCACGTTGCCGGCCACGTGGTACATCGGCATCGCGATCATCAGCACGGACGACCCGTCGATGTTCCACACGTCGTTGGTCACCGCGAGCGCCGACAGGAAGTTGTCGTGCGTCAGCATGACGCCCTTGGGCAGGCCCGTCGTGCCGGACGAGTACAGCTGGACGAACACGTCCCCGGAGTCGGACTCGTACGCCGGGGGCTCGGCGGGAGCGGCGTCGACCCAGGCGGCGTAGTCCTGGTGGCCGTGGCCGGAGCCGCCGGCGACGAGCATGAGGGCGGTGTGCTCGAGCTTGCCGGCGATCGCGTCCAGGACGGGGACGAACTCGGGGCCGACGACGAAGACCTTCGCCTGCGCGTTGTTGACGATGTAGGCGACCTCGTCGGGCGCCAGCCGGTAGTTCACCGGGACCTGCGCGGCGCCGATCCTGGTCGCGCCGAAGAGCAGCTCGGCGTATTCGAGGGAGTTCTTGTCGAGGACCGCGACCCGGTCGCCGGGCCCGAGGCCGGCGGCGGCGAGGGCCGCCGCGACCCGGTCGACGCGCCGGTCGAAGTCGCGGTAGGTGACCTCGGTGTCGCCCGCGATGTACGCGATGCGATCGGGGTACGCGAGCGCGCGTTCGCGCAGCACTCCGTCAAGACCTGGCACGATGAGCCCCTTCGACGATGACCGCCTGGTTATTCCGGCATCATGCGGTCACCGGCGACATCACGGCAAGGGGAACGGGCCGCCCGCTAGCGGCTTTTCGACATCTTGGACACCGCGGTCACGGCGAGTACCACCGCGACGGCGACGAGTCCGATGAAGAAGAACATCTTCAGCATCGAGAAGATCGCGCCGATGACGGTGAACAGCAGCCACACCGCGAGGATCACACCGAGAATGGTCAGGATCGTCTTACCCATGACTCCACCGTATGCGCTCGTGCGGCACGGGTCATCAGCCTGGCGGACGACCTAGGCACCGCCGTGCGGCGGAGGCGCACCCTGAGGGCCCCCGGAGGCCGGACCCTGACCCGCGCCGGGGACGGGCGGCGGCTGGTGGACCGGCGCCGGCGGCTGCATCGGCTGCCCCGCCGAGGGCTGCCCCGGGAACGGGCCCTGGCCCGGCATCGGTGCGTAGCCCGGATTGGGCGGCAGGCCGGGAGCGAACGGCCCGGCGGGAGAGCCGAAGGGCCCCCCGGGGGCGCCAGCGTTCCACGGCTGGGACGTTCCGCCCTTCGAGGCCGTCATGACCCGCAGCCCCGCGAGCCCGGCCGCCGCCGCCACCGCCAGCAGTTCGTACGCCTGGTAGATCGAGAATGTGGGCTCCAGGACCCGGAGGATGAACCCGCCGGGCGGTATGTCACCGTCCATGACCTGGCCGAGGATGAGGCCGATCCGCGCGCCGACCTCCACCGCGACGTACGCCGCCGGCCCCGCCGCGATCGGGGCCAGCGGCCCGCGAGGCCGCGCGAGCAACATGGGCGCGCTGGTGGCGACTCCTGTGACCAGGCATGTGAACAGGAAGTAGGGAACGGACGGGAGGACGCCCAGCAGTATGTGCAGGGCCCACAGCAGGGCGGCGGCACCGGTGGCGACCGCGCCGCCGACCAGGACCAGTGCGATGACCCCGCCGTTGGAGGTCGCGGAGCGAGGCTGCGGCATCCGGACATTAAAGCGGTGTTCGTCCGGTTACGCAGGTCGCCCAGGTCGAACCATGATCAACTCCTTACGGGGTGGTGACATGCGGCATGGCACCGGCGTCCGGGGCCTAGCGTGGGGGCGTGAACACCGTCCCCCAAGCCGGGCGCGTCCTGGTGGTCGACGACGACCCGACGGTCGCCGAGGTCGTCGCCCGCTACCTGGCCCGCGACGGGCACGACGTCGTGTGCGTCGCCGACGGCCGGACCGCCCTGCGCAAGGCCCTCGACGAGCCGCCCGACCTCGTCGTCCTCGACCTCATGCTGCCCGGGATGGACGGCCTGGAGGTGTGCCGCCGCCTCCGCGAGACCTCGACCGTCCCGATCGTGATGCTGACGGCGCTCGGCGCGGAGACCGACCGGCTCGTCGGCCTGGAGACCGGCGCCGACGACTACGTGACCAAGCCGTTCAGCCCCCGCGAGCTGGCGCTGCGCGTCCGGTCGGTGCTGCGCCGGGCGCGGGGCGCGCTCGTCCCGACCGGCCCGTCCGGTCCGCTGCGCGACGGCGGCCTCGTCGTGGACGTCAGCGCGCACGAGGCGGCCCTGGGCGGCGAGCGGCTCGCGCTCACCTCCCGCGAGTTCGACCTGCTGGCGTTCCTGCTGCGCCACCCGCGGCAGGCGTTCACCCGCGAGGAGCTGCTCGAACGCGTCTGGGACTGGACGTTCGGCGACTCCTCCACGGTGACCGTCCACGTCCGGCGGCTGCGCGAGAAGATCGAGGACGACCCGACCACGCCGCGCCGCATCGTCACCGTGTGGGGCGTCGGCTACCGCTACGAGCCCGCGGAGACCGCGCCATGATCCCCTTCGAGGATCTCCTCTGGGTGGTCTACTACGCGGCGGTGGCCGCGTTCGCCGTCGCGGCCGTGGCCCTCGGCCTCCTGCACGCGCTGCGCGGCCGCTCGGTGGCCACCCAGCTGGTCGTCGTCGGCGCCGCCACGGTGCTCGCGACCATCTCCGGCATCATCGTGATCTCGTTCATGATGCTGCTGAACGACCACGACCGCGCGGTGGTGCTGGCCGTCGTGACGTCCGCCGGGCTGGTCGCGATGGCGGTCTCGGTGCTGCTCGGCCGCCGCCTGGTGGCCGCGAACCGGACCCTGGTCGAAGCCGTCCGCGCGGACCGGTTCCACCCTCCCGCGGCGCGGCTTCCCGCCGAGCTGGCGGAGCTGTCCCGCGAGCTGGAGGCCGCCTACGACCGGCTGGCCGCCGCCCATGAGCGCGAACAGGCCCTGGAGGCGAGCCGCCGCGAACTGGTCGCCTGGGTGAGCCACGACCTGCGCACCCCGCTGGCCGGGCTCCGCGCGATGGCCGAGGCCCTGGAGGACGAGGTCGTCGCCGACGAGGAGACGATACGCCGCTACCACGGCCGCATCCGCGTCGAGGTGGAGCGGCTGACCGAGATGGTGGACGACCTGTTCGAGCTGTCCCGCATCCACGCGGGCGCTTTGCGGCTGTCCCGCGAGCGCGTCGGCCTTGCGGACCTCGTCGCCGAGGCCGTCGCCGGCACCGAGCCCCTGGCCCGCGCCAAGGGCGTCCGGCTGCGCGGAGACGTCCGCGAAGGCCTGCCCATCCAGGTGGACGCGGGCGAGCTGGGCCGCGCCCTGCGCAACCTCGTGGTGAACGCGATCCGGCACACCCCGAGCGACGGCGCCGTCGAGATCATCGGCGAGATCCACGGCGGCCAGGCGCGGGTGACGGTGGCCGACGCGTGCGGCGGCATCCCCGAGGACGACCTGCCGCGCGTGTTCGACGTCGCGTTCCGCGGCGAGGCGGCCCGCACCCCGGGCGGCGGCGCCGGCCTCGGCCTCGCCATCGCCCGCGGCATCGTCGAGGCCCACGCCGGCGAGATCGGCGTCGCCAACAGCGGCCCCGGCTGCCGCTTCGAAGTCAGAATTCCGTGTTAGCTTGCGTTTTTCTCCTCCTTCGGGCCTGGCGGCCCTCCATCGTCTAAAAACGCGGGCGATCGCTGGCATCGCTTCGGCTCGCCTTGCGGCTCGCTGCGCGATCAGATTCTTGCTTCGCTCGAATCTGCCTTTGGACGCGATCGCAACCATTGAGGTTGTCGCGTGGTTGCGGGGTCGGCTGAGGTCGGGTGTTTATTGCAGTGCTCTTCTCCTTCGGGCCTTGCGGGGCCCCATCGTCGGGCACTGCGGCGATCGCTGGCATCGCTTCGGCTCGCCTGGCGGCTCGCTGCGCGATCAGATTCTTGCTTCGCTCGAATCTGCCTTCGGACGCGATCGCAACCATTGAGGTCGTCGCGTGGTTGCGGTGGTGGTTGGGGGCTGCGCGTCCGGAGGTGGGAGTCGCTGGTCGCGTCGCGCGGTACCGGCGTGCCGCTGGGGGCTGCGCGTCCGGCGCGGGGGGTGGGTCAGGGGTCCAGGGCCTCTGAGATCGTGCGGTAGGTGGAGCAGGGCCAGCGGGACATGCAGGCTCGGCAGCGGCGGATGGGGCGGTCGGGATCGCTCGTGATGCCGCCGGCCTCTTGGGGGCGATGCAGGTCGATGAGGCGGAGGGTCAGGTCGGCGAAGACCAGGACCTCCTCCCTGGCACCGGCCAGGAAGGTCAGGTCTTCGCGGGACAGGCGCGTCCTTATGGGGACGAAACCGTTCTTGTTCACCAGGCGGGCGAGTACCTGGGTGGACGTCCGCCACGTGCTGGACTTCGCCGCCCGCGCCCGGATCGTCTCCAGGCGCTCGCGCAGTCGACCATGCCGCTGTTGCACCCGTTCAGGGTCCCCTACTCGGGGCGCCCGTGCGGGCCGAACCCGCGATATCGGCGGGCCGGATCGGCGCCCCGTGCGCCTGAAATCGCCACATTACGGTGCGTAGTACTCAAAGCGTACGGGGCTGGCAAGGTGGCGGCGCGCCCCGGAAACGCCCACGGGGCAGGGGACTTGGCGAACCGTCTGGCTCCCGGGCCGTTCGCGAGATAGTGTGCCGGACGTGGAGCTAAACGTCTCGACCGCGTCTCAAGGAGGTCACGCCGTCGTCACGGCGACCGGTGAGCTCGACCTGTACACCGCGCCACGGCTGCAGGCGGCCCTCGCGGGCCTGCTGCGCGACCAGGCCGACCGCATCGTGGTCGACATGAGCGGTGTCGAGTTCTGCGACTCGACGGGCATGAACGTGCTGCTCGCGGCCATGAAGCGGCTGAAGGAGCAGGGCGGCTCGCTGGAGCTGGCCGCCCCGCGTCCGGCCGTGAAGCGGATCCTGCAGGTGACCGGGCTCGACACCGTCTTCACCGTGACGGAGGCCGCACCCGTCCTGGACGCCGGCTGACCCGTCCCGAGCACCCGCGCCGCGGATGGAGCGCAGGAGGCGCCCACCTGTCGCGCGGGTGATGACTTGGGTGGTTCCCTCGTGCCCTGCGGCACCGCGGTCCCGTCCCCGACTACGATCGCCGATATGCAGGACGTAGCGGTATGCATCCCGGCCAAGGACGAAGCCGACCGCATCGCGGCGACGGTCAAGGCCGCGCAGGAGCTTCCCGGCGCCGACCTCGTCGTGGTGATCGACGACGGCTCCTCCGACGGCACCGGCCGGGTGGCCCGCGAGGCCGGGGCGCGGGTCGTGCGGCACAGCCGCAACCGGGGCAAGGGCGCCGCGATGGAGAGCGGGGCCGAGGCCGTCCGGCTGCTGGACGAGGGCCGCGAGCAGCCGCGCCACCTGCTGTTCCTGGACGCCGACCTCGCCGAGACCGCGCGCGAGGCCGCGCCGCTGGTCGAGCCGGTCAGATCCGGTGAGGCCGACATGACGATCGCCGTGTTCACCACGACCGTGAAGCTCGGCGGGCACGGGTTCGTGGTCCGGCTGTCGCGCGACGGGATCCGCCGCGCCACCGGCTGGGAGGCCACCGCGCCGCTGAACGGGCAGCGCTGCCTGACCCGCGCCGCGTTCGACGCCGCGCTCCCGCTCGCCGCCGGGTTCGGGGTGGAGACCGCGCTCACGATCGACCTGCTGCGCAAGGGGTTCCGGGTGGCGGAGGTGGAGGTGCCGCTCGCACACCGCGCCACCGGCACGGACTGGCGCTCCCAGCTGCACCGCGCGCGGCAGTTCCGGGACGTGGCGAGAGCGCTCGCCGCGCGCGAACCGGCGGTGGCCAGAGGGCTCGACCGCCTGCGCGGCAGCCGCCCGTGACCCGTCTCGGCACGGGCGGGCTGTGGGGGATCGGAGTCGGCGCCGCCTGCTTCGTGACCACCGCGCTGCTCGGGCCGTCGGTGTTCGAGCCGGAGCTCGAGGGCCCGCGCTACGAGCCGCCGTACGCGCTGGACGTCCATCCGTCGCCGTACGTGGTCATCGGCCTGGTCGTCGCGGGCATCGTCGCGAGCACCGCGGGGCTCGGCCTGTGCCTGGCCGCCGTCCGCAAGGGGTGGCGCGTGCGGGCCCTGCCGCTCGTGGTCGCGGGCCTGCTGGCGGCCGTCGCGTTCATGTTCATGCCGCCGGTCGGGTCCACCGACCACCTGAACTACGCCTCGTACGGGCGGATGGCGGCGACCGGCCACGACCCGTACCGGACGAGCGCCGTCGACCTGCCGAAGGACCCGGTCGCCGGGGCGCCCGAGGAGTGGCGGACGACGCCGTCGGTGTACGGGCCGGTCGCCACGGGCGGGCAGGCGTTCGCCGCGTGGATCGGCAGCGGCTCGGTGCGGCTCACCGTGTTCGTCCTGTCGGTGCTGAACGTCCTCGCGTTCGCGGTCACGGCGCTGATCCTCTACCGGATGTCCAGAACGGAGGAGCGGCGGCTCCGCACGGCGCTGCTGTGGACGTGCAACCCGCTCGTGCTGTTCCACCTGGTGGCGGGCGCGCACAACGACGTCCTAGCGATCGCGCCGATGGTGGCCGCGCTCGCCGTCTTCGGCGGCGCGGCCGCCGGGCGGGCCGGCTGGCTCCGGGCCCTCGCGGCGGGGGCGCTGGCCGGGTTCGGGACGGCGATCAAGCTGCCCGCCGCGCTGGTCGCCGGCGGGCCCGCGTGGGGGGCGCTGCGCCGCACCTGGACGGACCGCCGCGCATGGCCGATCGGCCACCTGGCCGCGCTGCTCGCCGGGGGCGCGGCCGTCACGGCGCTGTCCTACGCGCTCGCCGGGCCGCACGCGCTCGACCAGGTCCGCGAGGCCAGCAACATGGTCTCCTTCGCGACCCCCTGGCACCTGCTGGACGAGACGCTCGGCCGCGGCTCGCAGCGCGACGTCATCAAGCTGGGCGCGCTGCTGCTCGGCGTGGTGCTGCTCCTGCTGCTCTTCCGGGCCCTGCCGAGGGAGGACGACCTCGTGCCCGGCGCGGAGGAGCGCCGCGTCGCCGCCGCGATCGTCCTCGCGTGGCTCCTCGCCGCGCCCTACGCGCTCCCCTGGTACGACGGATTCGGATGGGCGCTGCTGGCGCTGCTGCCCTGGACCCGGATCGACTGGATCCTGCTCGCCCACACCGCCGCGCTCAGCCTCGCCTACCTGCCGGCCCGCGCACCCGCCCGCATCCGGCTGCCGGACGACCTGGAGTGGCTGTTCACCGTCGTTCGGCCGACCGTGGTCCCGTGGACGCTTCTGCTGATCCTGACGGCCCTGGTGGCGGCGTGTCTGCGCTCCTCAGGTCGAGCTCCAGCGACCGGAGCCCCGCGGCGAGCATCAGCGGGGTCGCCAGGCTGAACGCCACCGACAGGATCACCACGCCCGAGTCGTTCACCAGCGTGCCGATGACGCCGACCGCGAGCGCGCAGATCACGGCGGGGCGCATCGTCAGGCTGTGCTTGTAGGCGCCCTGCAGCAGCGACACCCGCCACCGCGTGGGTCGCGCCAGGACGAAGAACAGGAACACGATGGCGGCGGCGAGCGCGAGCGTGTACGGCCAGTACCCGAGGCTGTTCAGCATCGCGTTGAACTTGCGGGTGACGACGTCCAACGCGTCCCCGGCCATGAGGTCCTGCCAGAACCGGCCGAGGTGCGTCGGGTTGGCCGACCGGGCGTTCAGGTAGGAGATGAACAGCACGAGGACCAGTCCGGCCAGGAAGAACAGGCCGAGCTTGAGCGGTGAGATGCGCTTGCCCGCGACCATCAGGCCGAGCATCGCGAACGCCGGGACGATGGCCAGCACGCCGCCGAAGTCGCTGCCGAACGCGGGCAGGCCGTCGACCGCGACCGTGAACGCGCCGATCACCGCGACGATCGCGACGGCGGCGGCCTTGTTGCCGCGGCGCAGCGGGTACTCCGTCAGCCAGGCCGCCGTCAGGATCGCCGCCACGGCGAACAGCGAGAACGCCTGGTTGCCGAAGCCGTAGAACCGTCCGGCGATGAGGGCGGTGTAGCCCATCAGCGTGTTGAGCTGGAGGGACGAGCCCGTCATCACGTCCACCGCGAGGACGACCGCCGTCACCCCGGTGATCACCAGCCCGGGCAGGACGGTGGAGCGGCGCCACGGCCCGGCGAGCGCCACGCCCGTCAGCAGCCCGGCGAAGCCGAGCACGGTGCAGATCAGGACGGGCGTCGGGTACTCGGCCCGCCACCACGGCAGCAGGCCGGCGAGGAAGGACGCGCCGGGGGCCGCGCCGCCGAGCAGCGCGATCACCCGGGTGCCGCCGAGGATCCGCTCCCGCGAGCGGCGGTCGCCGCCGAGGCGCCGCAGCGCGACCACCGCGATCCCGTAGAGGACGAGCTGCACCGCGAACAGCACCCAGTAGAACGACGTCTGGACGGCCCGGATCGCCTGTGCGGCGACGTCCTCGTCCATGAGCGCGTCGACCCGGTCGTGCGCGGACGACGTGGACGGCTGCGACCGCCACGCCGACCCGACGGCCTGCTTGGGCTGCTTCGCGCCGAGCGTCTTCAGCGCGGTCGCCGTGAGGTCGGTGAGCGTGACCAGCCCGTCCTGGCGGGTGGCGCTGGAGGTCATGTAGCCGGGCCCGTACGCGGCGCCCTTGGCCAGGGCGACCCGCAGGTGCGGGTTGACGCCGGTGTCGGACAGCCCCGCGACCAGGACGGTCGTGCCCTCGGGGAGCCCGGTCACGACCTGCGCGACCCGGCGGTCGGCGGCCTTCGCCGCGGCGGCGCGGCCCTTGTCCGACAGGGGGATCTGGTCGCCGTGCGGGTCGACGCCCGCGTTGATGTAGGCGCGGAACAGGTCGTCGACGTCGACGGCCGCGAGCGGGCAGCTCGCCCAGTCGGCGGCGGTGGCCTTGTCGGGGGAGGCGACGTAGCGGTCGACCCGGCCGGCGCCGTCGGCGGCGCCGAACACCGCGCCGGGCCCGACCGCCATCGTGCAGCCGCCCGCCCGGTGGACCTCGTCGCCGAGCAGCCCGATCCGGGCGTGGTAGTTGGTGCCCGCGTTGTCGCTCTTGATCGCCGGCCATCCGGCGGCGACGGCGCCGCCCGCCGGGGGCGGGCCGGTGGGGGAGGACTGGCCCGGCAGAACGGGGGCGGACGGCAGCGCGCAGTCGCCGTGCGGCAGCCGCGACCGCTGCCCCGCCGACAGCGTGAGCCAGCCGTCCGTCGGGCAGGTGACGACGCGGGTGGTGCGGACGCTGAGGCCGGCGGCCGAGCCCTGCGAGGTCAGCCCCCACAGCGCCGGCGTGTTCGCGCGGGTGATGTCGCTCCACATCAGCCCCGGCACACCGACGATCACGACTCGTCCCGCGGCGGTCGGCCCGGCGGGGGCCGAGCCGGGGGTCGAGGCGTGCGCCGCCACCGGCCCGAGCAGGGCCGCGAGCGCCGCCCCGAGGGTCGCGAGGAACAACGCGATCTTCGTTCCCCGGGACGTCATGGCGTTCAGGTTACAAGAGCCCTACCACCGGGCAGTGGCCATATCCTGCGGGCTGTGGACGGTCTCATCGCGCGGGATGCCCGCGACTCCCCCGGCGAGGCGGCCGGAGCCCCCGCCAGGCGGAGCCCCCGCGACCTGCTGATCCTGCTCGCCGGGATCGCCGTCGCCGTGGCCGCCGCCGCGCCGGTCGTCCACCGGTGGCTCGGCAACCAGCCCGACCAGCGCCTCGTCGACCTGGAGGTCTACCGGGAGGGCGGGCTGGCCGTCCTGCGGGGCGCGCCGCTCTACGACTTCCTCACCCAGCCGCCGCAGCTGCTCCCGTTCACCTACCCGCCGATCGCCGCCGTCCTGGCGGTCCCGTTCACCCTGCTGCCCTGGCGCGCGGCCCAGTGGGCGTGGACGGGGCTGATCTACGCCGCGCTCGTGATCGTCGTCTGCTACGCCTTCCGCGACCTCATCCGCCGGACGGGGCGCTGGGCGCCGCTCACCGCCGGGGTCCTGGTCGCGGCGGCGGCGTGGCTGGACCCCGTCCGCGACCAGGTCAGGTTCGGGCAGGTCGGGCTGTTCCTGCTGGCCATGTGCCTGGCCGACTGCTGCGCCCGCACCGCCCGCTGGCCGCGCGGCATGCTCGTCGGCCTCGCCCTGGCGATCAAGCTGGTGCCGGGCGTCTTCCTCGTCTACTTCCTGATCACCGGACGGCGGGAGGCGCTGGGCAACGCCGTGCTGACCGCCGTCGTCGCCACGCTCGGCGGGTTCGCGCTGCTGCCGTCCGACTCGTCCGGCTACTGGTTCGGGGCGCTGCTGGAGGGCGGCGACCGGACGGGCGCGGTCGACGGCACCACCAACCAGGCGGTCCACGGGATCGTGGCCCGCATCCTGGACGAGGGGCCCGCCCGGACGCTGGTGTGGCTGGCCCTGGCCCTGGTCGTCGCCTGGTTCGGCTTCGCCTGGGCGCGCCGGGCGACGCTCGCCGCCGACGCCGCGACCGGCACGGACGCCTACAGCCTCCTGCTCGCCGGGGTCGCGATCGTCGGGCTGCTGTCCGTCGTCCTGTCCCCCGTGGGGTGGATCCACCACCTCGTCTGGATGATCGCGGTAATCGGGGCTCTGGTGGGGGACGGGCGCGACACGCGAAGATGTCTGGTCGCGTTCGGCCTCTGGCTGCTGTTCCTGTTCCCGCTCCCGTGGTGGGCGCGCGGGCTGATCGGCCCAGACCATTCCGCCGCAACGGTTTTCGCGGGGCAGGTCCTGCGCGACTCGTTCGGCATCGCGGCGCTCGTGTCGATCATGGTTCTCGGAACGTGGCTGGTCAGACGGCTCGATCCGGACAACCACCCCCGAGATCCTTCGCAACGGCAGGTCGGCCTGGGTACGCTCGGCCCGTGATGCTTGTCGCGGTGGCCGTCGCTGGCCTGGTCGCCGGGGTTGCGGGGCTCTCCATCGCGGTGGTCGCGCACAACCGGGTCAACCAGGTCGTCGACGAGTGCGGGGAAATGCTGAGGCGCCAGCTCCAGGTCGCGAGCGGCGAGGTCGACGAGCGCGCCCTGCGCGACCTCGCCATCGTCCACTACGACGCGCTCAAGGAGATGTCCGGGCACCGGTCCTTCTCCCTCGCGCTGATCAACGCGGTCGGCGACGGGGTGGTGGTCAGCTCCATCAACGGCCGGACCGAGACGCGGACGTACGCCAAGGCCGTCCAGGGCGGGCACGCCGTCGAGACGCTCTCCCCCGAGGAGAACCAGGTCCTGCGGGCCGCCCGGCTCGGCAAGGGCCCCGTCGTCTCGATGGACGACCCGCTGCCCGACTTCGGCAACGGCGCCCGCACGTCCACGGCCCGCGCCTGAGCACGCCCGAACGGCGCCCGAGGCGGCCGCCCGCCGGACGGTAGACTCGGGATTCTCGCCTTGCCGCAAGGCGGCTTCCGCACAGCCGAAACTTCCGCACCGCCATAACTTCCGCACCGCCGAAACACGTACCCGGGGGATCCCGTGACCGCAGACGACAGGCCAGCGCGCTACGCCTACCTGGGTCCGCGGGGCACCTTCACCGAGGCCGCGCTGCTCACCCTCCCCGGCGCCGCCGAAGGCGAGCACATCCCGTACGCGACCGTCCCGGCCGCCCTCGAAGCCCTCCGCCGCGGAGAGGCCGACACGGCCGTCGTCGCCCTGGAGAACTCCGTCGAGGGCTCGGTCCCCACCACGCTGGACGAGCTGGCGACCGGCGAGCCCCTCCAGATCGTCGGCGAGATCCACCTGCCGGTCTCGTT
This sequence comes from Spirillospora sp. NPDC049024, assembly GCF_040649235.1. Taxonomy (NCBI): domain Bacteria; kingdom Bacillati; phylum Actinomycetota; class Actinomycetes; order Streptosporangiales; family Thermomonosporaceae; genus Spirillospora; species Spirillospora sp. NPDC049024. The sequence continues at coordinate 140,486 of NZ_JBEZFD010000004.1, read as the reverse complement.
CGCGCTCCTCGTGCGCCCCGGCACCGCGCTGGCCGACATCAAGACCGTCGCGTCGCACCCGATCGCGCAGCCGCAGTGCCGCCGCTGGCTGCTGGAGAACGTTCCGGACGCCGAATGGCGCGCCGCGACCTCCAACGCCGAGGCCGCCCAGCACGTCGCCGACGGCCACTACGACGCCGCCCTCGCCGGCTCGTTCGCGGCCCCCCGCTACGGCCTGTCCGTCCTCGCCGAGGACATCCACGACGTCGCCGACGCCGTCACCCGCTTCGTCGTCCTGCACCGCCCCTGCCCCCCGCCGCCGCCCACCGGCATGGACAAGACGACCGTCGTCGCGTTCATCGGCGAGGACCACCCGGGCGCCCTGCTGGAGATCCTCACCGAGTTCTCCGTCCGCGGCATCAACCTCACGCTGATCCAGTCCCGGCCCACCGGCGCCGGCCTCGGCTCCTACCTGTTCTGGATGGACTTCGAGGGCCACGTCACCGACGCCCGCGTGGGCGAGGCCCTGATGGGGCTGCGCCGCATCTGCGCCGACGTCCGCTTCGTCGGCTCGTACGCCCGCGCCGACGAGATCCGCCCCGAGATCCGGCGCGGCACCCACGACGCCGACTTCACCGAGGCGGCCGCCTGGCTCACCGGCATCCGCCGCGGCCGCCCCTGAGCCCGGAAATCAAACGCGCCGGGGACGTGTTGGCACGGTTGACCGTCCTGAGAGAGGTATCCCTGTGCGTGTTGAGATCTGGGCCGACGTCGTGTGCCCGTGGTGCTACCTCGGCAAGCGGCATTTCGAGCGGGCGCTGGAGGGGTTCCAGCACCGGGACCAGGTCGAGGTGGTCTACCGCGCCTTCCAGCTCGACCCCTCGTTCCCGCAGGGCGAGACGGTCGACGTGGCCGACATGCTGGCCGAGAAGTACGGCATGACGCGAGCCGAGGCCGTGGAGAAGAACCGGGAGATGGAGCAGCGCGCCGCCGCGGCCGGTCTGGAGTACCGCCTCGAAGGCCGCCAGGCGGGCAACACCCTCGACGCGCACCGCCTCGTCCACCTCGCGGGCCGCCGCGGTGTGCAGGGCGCCGTCGTGGAGGCCCTGTTCAAGGCGTACTTCACCGACGGGCGTCCGGTGTTCGACCGCGACGCGCTCGTGGACATCGTGGCCGAGGCGGGCCTGGACCCGGCCGAGGCGCGCGAGGTGCTCGCGTCCGGGGAGTTCGCCTCGGAGGTGGACGCCGAGCAGCGCGCCGCCCGCGACATCGGCGCCAACGGCGTGCCCTTCTTCGTCATCGACCGCCGCTACGGCGTCTCGGGCGCCCAGCCCACCGAGACGTTCGCCCAGGTCCTCGACCAGGCCTGGGCGGACGCGAACGCCTGACCGGCGGCGCCTTCCCGGCCGTGACGCAACCGAGATCATTTAGCGCGGCGCCGGGGGCAACCGGTTGTCGATCTTGGGCGTCCTCTTCACACCAGTGAACAGTGGAGAGGTCGTCCCGTGCGCCGATTGCTCGCCCTCGTCACGGCCGTGGCCGTGACGTTCTCCCTCGCCGCGGTCCCCGCGGACGCGGCGGTCTATCTGAGGGTGTTGAGCACCCGGCTCCTGTCGCCAGGCGCCTCCACGAAGATCGAGGTGGCTGCGGACTCGGGGCTCGACATCACCAAGGTTCGTGCCGTCGTGGACCCGTATGAGGGCGGCACCGCGACGCCGCTCACCGCGGACGACTTCGAACTCGTCGAGGGCACGGCGGCGAACGGTGTCTGGCGGACGAAGACCGAGGTCACCGTCGGTCCCGGCCGCTGGTGGGTCGACGTGGAGCTGACCAACAGCGAGCGCACTCTCACGGCCTCCCACCGCGCGACGATCGACAACGGCGCGGACACGGTGATCAGCGAGTTCGAGACCACCCCGGACGTGGTCGACATCGAGAACCCCTGGGTCACTTTCCGGGGGAGGCTGATGAGCCACGGCGCCGACGGCACGCTGGAGCCCGCGGTGGGCGAGACGCTGCGCCTGGTCTCCGACGACGGCCGGAGCGCCACGGCGGTCACCGGCGCGGACGGCCGGGCGGAGGGCAAGGCGTTCTTCGACGACTATGCCAAGCTGACCCTCGTCTTCCGCGGCTCCTTCCTGTACCGGCCCACCGAGAGCGGGCCCGGCACCGTCGCCATGCGGAAGTTGAACACGCGGATCACGGTGGACGTGCCCGAGCACCTCGTCCCGGGCGACCAGGTCGACCTGACGGGCAGGCTGGAACGCGAGGACCACGGTGGTGTCTGGGCGCCGCTCGCGGGCAAGCAGGTCGAGATCAAGTTCGCGAAGCCGGCCCCCGATCCGGCCTGGACGACCCTGGGCCGCGCCACGACCGGCGCCGGGGGCGTCTTCACGTTCCGGATCAGCCCGAGCGAGGACGGTGCGTGGTCGGCCTCCTTCGCGACGGACTCCCTCGGCTGGCCCGCCGACTACCGCGGCTACTTCCGGTCCGAGGGGCGGACGCCCTTCCAACGCGTGGCGTACCGGACGTCCGTCACCGGGTTCAACGCCACGCCCGAGCCGGTCGGCCGTGGCGAGAACGTGAAGGCGTACGGGCGCGTCCTCACTCAGCTCGCGGACGGTCGCTGGATCGGCGCCCCCGGCAACGCCTCCGTGCGACTGCAGTTCTCCACAGACCGCAAGACGTGGAGTACCAAGGGCGAGGTCGGCGTGTCCGGGGACGGCAGGTTCACCGTGGAGGGCAGGGCCGACCGGACCGGCTACTGGCGGGCCCTCGTCCCCAAGAGCGACAGCACCGAGCAGTCGGTCAGCGGCACCGACGCCGTGGAGGTCCGGTACCGGACGAAGATCCTGGACTTCAACGCGGCGCCCGAGCCGGTGAAGAAGGGCGGCACCGTCACGGTGATGGGCACGCTCTACCGCCAGACCTCGAAGTGGTACACCTACAGCGGCAAGACGATCACCTTCTACTTCCTGCCCAAGGGATCGTCCAAGTGGGTCTACATGGGCAAGCAGGCGACCGACAGGATCGGCCGGTTCCGGAAGGGCTTCAAGGCCACCAAGGACGGCACCTGGCGGGCCTATTCAGGCGCCACGTCCACCTACGCCAAGACGTATCGGGACGACTACGTGGACGTCCGCTAACGGACATTGACCAACCAGTAATGGATCTTGGCCGTAGGCTCCATACCAGTATTCAGTGGAGAGGTTTCCCCTTGCGTCGATCATCCGCACTGCTCGCCACCGCAGCCATCACGGCCTCGCTCTTCGTCGCGCCCGGCACCGCCCACGCGGATGCGACCGACGTCAGCCTGGCCCTCGCCTTCGACAATCTCGCCAAGGACCGCGTGGTCAAGCTGACGCTGGGCGCGAAGTCGGCCAGCGGGGTCACGAAGGTCCGCGCGAACATGCGCTACCTGACCCCTGACGCGGAGCCCTATGCCACCGTCGAGTTCACGCGCAGCAGCGGGACGGACAACGACGGCGTCTGGCAGGCCGAGTTCCGCCCCGACATCGAGGCCCGCCCCGGCGTGACACGCGTCGAGGTGCTGATCAGCACGGCCGACGGCGCCACGTACACGCGCACCAGCGGGTTCAACGACTGCTACACGACGTCCATCACCGACTTCTCGAACTCGCCGGACACCATCGACATCGAGCATTCCGACGTGACGATGCGCGGCCGGGTCACGTTCCAGAAGTACCGCGAGGCCGCGCCCGAGCCGGCGTCGGGAGCCAAGGTCAGGACCGGGACGAGCACGGAGACGACGGCGGGCGAGGACGGCTCCTTCACGCTGACCTCCAGCGGCAGCGCGTCTCCGGTCGCCTCCGTCCCCTGGGAGGGGCGGTTCTGCGGGTCCAACCGGGCCGCTTCCGTCACCGTCGACAAGCAGGCCACGGTCATCACCGCGCGGATGATGCCGGGGTCGACCGTGGCGCCCTACACGCGGATGACCGTGGACGGCAAGGTCGTCCGGCAGGGCTCCGCCGGTCCCGAGCCCGTGGCCGGCGCCGACGTCCAGGTCAATGTTCCGGCCGGCCTCGGGGAGGACGGCATCACGTGGGTCCGGACCTCCGCGGACGGCACCTTCCACGCCTTCTTCACCGCCGCCCGGGAGGTCGGAAAGTCGGGCACCGTGACGGCGGGCTTCGGGGGAACCGGTTTCCTCACCGGCAGCGAGACCGGCCTCGGGACGCTGAACATCCGGAACATCTCCGAGATCACCGGCTTCAACGCCTTCCCCGAGCCGCTCGGCTACCGCGACCCGATCGTCGTGCACGGGAGCCTGGACGTCCGGCCCGACTACACCAACGTCACCAACCTGCCCGTGTACCTGGAGTACTCCCTGGACGGCACGACCTGGAAGGTCTGGGCGTCCCAGACCCTGGCAAGGCCGGGGAACTTCTACTTCAACAGCGAGAAGGCCGTGACGAAGGACGCGTACTGGCGCGTCCGGTATCCCGGCAGCGACCTGAACATGCCGGTCGTCGGCCCCACCGACTTCGTCGACGTCAAGTACCGGACGCAGTGGTACAACTTCAACGCCTCGCCCGAGCCCGTGAAGAAGGGCGGCACCATCACGGTCAAGGGGCAGCTCTACCGGTTCCGCGACGTGGCGGGTCCGGGGCCGAACGCGCCCGTGTACGTCTACTTCAAGGCCGCCGGCACCTCGACGTACAAGCAGGTGGCGGCCACCAAGACCGACTCCAACGGCTGGTTCGCGAAGACCTTCACGGCGTCCGTGGACGGCACCTGGAAGGCGGTCTACAAGGAGACCTCCGGCTACCTCGGCTCGACCTCGCAGGGTGATGCCGTGGACGTCCGCTGACGTAGGCTGCGGGGCGTGGCGATGGACTTCGATCTTTACGAGCGGGAGCTGTGGGCCGGGCGGGCCCCCGCGTACGAGCGGGGGTTCGCCCACGTCACGCGGTACATGATCGATCCGCTGCTGGACGCGGCCGGGGTGCGGGACGGGACGCGGCTGCTCGACGTCGGCACCGGCCCCGGGTTCGTCTCGCGGGAGGCGGTGCGGCGCGGCGCGCGGGTGTCGGCCATGGACGCCGAGCCCGGCATGGCCGAGACGGCGCGCCGGAACGTCCCCGGGCTCGACGTGCGGGTCGCCGTCCTGCCCGAGGTCCCGTTCGAGGACGGGACGTTCGACGCGGTCGCCGGCAACTTCGTCATCAACCACGTGGGCGACCCCGAGGCGGCGCTGGTCCGGCTGCGGCGCGTCCTGCGCGAGGGCGGCCGGCTGGCGGTGACCTGCTGGGTCATGCCGGGCAGCGGCGCCCTCGCGATCGTCCGGGAGGCGATCGAGGCGGCCGGCGTGCCGTGGCCGGACGACATCCCCCCGACGCCGTTCCTGGAGTACGGCGAGCCGGCGGCGTTCGGGCGGCTGGTCGCGGACGCCGGGTTCGGTGAGGTCGCGGTCGAGGAGGTGACCTGGGAGCACGTCGTCGACCCCGAGGAGTGGTGGGAGACCGGCGCGCTGTCCAGGGTCGGCACGAACGGCGTGATCGTCGGGCGGCAGGACGCGCCGACCGTCGCCCGCATCAAGGCCGCCTACGACGAGATCATCGCCGGGTACGCGGCCGGCGACGGCAAGGTGGCGCTGCCCGCGCACGCGCTGCTGGCGAGCGGCGTCCACTAGCGGCGCCCGCCGGCGGCGGCGACCAGCGGTGTTCACCGGCGGCGTCCGTCAAGGGGCGCGAACCGCCGATACTCGCGCGCGCTCGGGGGTGCCGGGCCGGTAGCCTCGGGTCTGTGATTGACCTGCGAGCTCTTCGAGAGGATCCCGAGCGGCTGCGCGCCTCGCAGCGCGCCCGCGGTGAGGATGACGCCGTCGTCGACCGGCTGATCGACCTGGACGGGAGGCGCCGCTCGGCGCTGACCTCGTTCGAGCAGCTCAGGGCGGAGCAGAAGAGTTTCGGCAAGTCGGTGTCCAAGGCGCAGGGCGACGAGCGGCAGGCGCTGCTCGCCCGCGCCAAGGAGCTGGCGCAGCAGGTGAAGGAGCGCGAGGCGGAGGCCGACCGGCTCGGCGAGGAGCTCGACGCGCTGCTCAAGGGCGTCCCCAACCTCATCGAGGAGGGCGCCCCGCCCGGCGGCGAGCAGGACTACGTCGTCCTGGAGCACGTGGGCGAGCCGGCGAAGTTCGACTTCGAGCCGAAGGACCACCTGGAGCTGGGCGAGAGCCTCGGCGCCATCGACATGGAGCGCGGCGCGAAGGTGTCGGGCGCGCGGTTCTACTACCTGACGGGCGTGGGCGCGCGTCTCCAGTACGCGCTGCTCAACCTCGCCATGGAGCAGGCCGTCGCGAGCGGGTTCACGCCGATGTACCCGCCGGTCCTGGTGAAGCCGGAGGCGATGGAGGGCACCGGGTTCCTCGGCGCGCACGCCGCCGAGGTGTACCAGCTCCCGCAGGACGAGCTGTACCTCGTCGGGACGTCGGAGGTGCCGCTCGCCGCGTACCACATGAACGAGATCCTCGACGAGCTGCCGCGGCGGTACGTCGCGTGGTCGTCCTGCTTCCGCCGCGAGGCCGGCTCCTACGGCAAGGACACGCGCGGCATCATCCGCGTCCACCAGTTCGACAAGGTGGAGATGTTCTCCTACTGCGACCCGGCCGACTCCCACGCCGAGCACCTGCGGCTGCTGGAGTGGGAGAAGGAGATGCTCGCCAAGGTCGAGATCCCGTACCGGGTGATCGACGTGGCGGCGGGCGACCTCGGGTCCAGCGCGGCCCGCAAGTACGACTGCGAGGCGTGGGTGCCGACGCAGAACACCTACCGCGAGGTCACCTCGACGTCCAACTGCACCGAGTTCCAGGCGCGGCGCCTGGCGGTGCGGTACCGCGACGCCGACGGCAAGAACCAGCCGGTGGCGACGCTGAACGGGACGCTCGCGACGACGCGCTGGATGGTCGCGATCCTGGAGAACCACCAGCAGGCCGACGGTTCGGTGCGCGTCCCCAAGGCGCTGCAGAAGTTCCTGGGCTTGGAGGTCCTGGAGCCGGTCAAGCGCTGAACGCTCGTCGAACGGGGCCCGTCCTGCCTGGGACGGGCCCCGTTCGCTTCTCCCAGGGCCCGAGGCGGCGGCCGGGCCTGTCATGCCCCTGGCCTAGGGTGAGTCCCATCTGCCCAGGAAGGTGACATGTCTCAGTCTTCGCCGCGCGTGATCGCCACCGACCTCGACGGCACGATCGTGCGCTCCGACGGCACGATCTCCGCCCGGACCGTCGCCGCCCTCGCCCGGGTCGAGCGGGCCGGGGCGATGCTCGTCATGGTCACCGGGCGGCCGCCGCGCTGGATGACGGAGATCGCCGCGGCCGTCGACCACCGCGGCGTCGCGATCTGCGCCAACGGGGCCGTCCTCTACGACCTGCACACCGAGACCGTCCTGCGGGCCAACGAGATCCCGCCGGACGTGCTCGCCGAGGCGATCGGGCGGCTGCGCGGCGTCTCGCCCGAGCTGCGGTTCGCGGTGGAGTACCCGGCCGGGTTCGTGTTCGAGGCCAGCTACAACCTCGGCCGCTGGGACGCGGCGGCGCTCGGCGGCCGTCCCGTCGACGACGCGGAGCTGGTCAGCCGGGGCGGCACCAAGCTGCTCGCGTTCCACCCGGCCGCCGACCCCGACGCGCTCTCGGAGAAGGCGGTCGAGGCCGTCGGCGACCTCGTGACCGTGACGCACTCCTCCGGGCGCGGGCTGCTGGAGATGAGCGCCCTGGGCGTCACCAAGGCCAGCGCCCTGGCGGACCTCTGCACCGAGCGCGGCATCACGGCGGGGGACGTCACCGCGTTCGGCGACATGCCCAACGACCTGCCGATGCTCACCTGGGCGGGCACGTCCTACGGGGTCGCGAACGCGCACCCGCTCGTCCTCGCCGCCGTGTCGCACAAGACGTCCCGCAACGACGACGACGGCGTGGCCGAGGTCCTGGAACGCCTCTTCCCATAGGAACGGCCGCACCCCGTTGCGGAGTGCGGCCGGAGCCCGAGTCTCGCCGGGAGGGCGCGGGGGTTACAGGTAGGGGCCGGACGAGCGCTGCCCGGGCTTGGGGTCTTCCTCGACGCCGGGGGGCATCATCCCCGCGGGCAGGGCGCGCCGCATCTGCTCCAGCTGGGCCCGCGCCGCCATCTGCTGGGCGAACAGCGTCGTCTGGATGCCGTGGAACAGGCCCTCCAGCCAGCCGACGAGCTGCGCCTGCGCGATCCGCAGCTCCGCCTCGCTCGGCACGGAGCCCTCGGCGAACGGCAGCGACAGCCGCTCCAGCTCCGCGACCAGCTCGGGGGCGAGGCCGTCCTCCAGCTCCTTGATGGACGACTGGTGGATCTCCCGCAGCCGGGCCCGGCTCGCCTCGTCCAGCGGGGCGGCCTTGACCTCCTCCAGCAGCTGCCGGATCATCCCGCCGATCCGCATGACCTTCGCCGGCTGCTCGACCATCTCGGTCACCGACCTGCCCTCGGACTCGCCGTCGCCGGCGCCCTCGACGGCGATACCGTTCGGGCCGACGACGAGCACCTGGGGCTCGTGTTCCGACTGCTTCTTCGAAGGCTCGCTCATAAACTCCACATCCTCACACGGTCAGCAGGATCTTGCCGACGTGACCGCTCTCTTCCATCAGCTCGTGCGCGCGCGCCGCCTCGGCCATGGGGATCCGCCGGTCGACGACCGTCCGGATCCGTCCCGACTCCAGCAGCGGCCACACGTGCTCCCGGACCTCCGCCACGATCTCCGCCTTCTCCTCCAACGGACGGGCCCGCAGAGTCGTGGCGTGCACGAGCGCCCGCTTTCGCAGCAGCATGCCGATGTCGAGCTCGGCCTTCGCGCCGCCCTGCAGCCCGATCACCATCAGCCGTCCACCGGTGGCGAGGGCGTCGACGTTCCGCTTCAGGTACTTGGCGCCGATGAGGTCGAGGATCACGTCGTAGGGGCCGCTTTCGACGAAGTCGTCCTCGCGGTAGTTCACCGTGGCGTCCGCGCCCAGCTCCCGGCACCTCTCGGCCTTCTCCGGGCTGCCCACCGTCGTCACCACCCGCGCCCCGCGCGCCTTGGCGAGCTGGATGGCGAACGTCCCGATGCCGCTGCCGCCGCCGTGGACGAGCAGGGTCTCGCCCTCGCGCAGCCCGGCCAGCATGAACACGTTCGACCACACCGTGCACGCCACCTCGGGGAGCCCGGCCGCCTCCACGACGTCCACGCCGCGCGGCACCGGAAGCACCTGCGAGGCCGGGACCGCGACGCGTTCGGCGTAGCCTCCGCCGCCGAGCAGCGCGCACACCTCGTCGCCGACGGACGGCCCGGTCACGCCCTCGCCCAGCTCCGCGATCCGGCCGGACACCTCAAGGCCCGGGTACGGGGGAGCGTCCGAGGGCGGCGGGTAGAAGCCCTTGCGCTGCATGACGTCCGCCCGGTTGACGGCGCCGGCCACCACGTCGATCAGGACCTCGCCCGGCTTCGGCACCGGATCCGGTACCCGCGTCCATTCCAGGACGTCGGGTTCGCCCGGTTCGCGAATCACGATGGCATGCATACCGGTCACGCTACCGGGCGCGTCCAACCCCGCCCCGGACCGCCGCCGCGCCAATGTTGATCTGCGCGCGGGATGCCCGCTGTTGACGCACCGGTATCCTGCGTGGGGGCCTTTTCGCCCGCCTGCACCGTGTAAATCATCAGAGGCGTGCCCTAGGGGGAAGAACGGTGGCGAGGAACGAGCACGACGGGCGCTCCTTGGAGGAGCGGCTGGCCTCTCTGGACGCGATGAGCGGAGACAAGACGGGACCGTCCCCCGCCCCCGAGGGCGCACAGCCGGCGCAGGGGGAGGAAGTGCAGGAGAGCACGCCGCCCGCTGAGCAGTCCGCCGCCGAGGAGCCCGCCGCCGAGCCGCCCGCGGCCGGGCCGCAGGCCGAGCAGACCGACCCGAACGCCAATCCCTGGCTCGCCGCGCCGCCCCCCTACCAGGGAGCCCCGGAGAACTTCGGCCCGCCGCAGCCGCCGCCCTACGAGGGCGGCCCGATGCCGCAGCCGTTCGACGGCGGCATGCTTCCGCCGCCGTACGCCGCCGGCGGGTACCAGCCGTCCCCGTACGACGCCAACGGCAACGCGGCCCCGCCCCTCGACCAGCTTCCGCCCTACCCGGCCGACCAGGTCGGCCGGGCGGACGCGCCCGGCCAGGGCTACCAGCCCATCGACCCCGCCACGGGCCGGCCCTACCCGCAGGACACGGACGCCTCGGGCCGTCCCTACGTCCCCTTCGACCCGGCCACGGGCCGCCCCATCCCACCCGACCAGCAGTACCCGCCGGTCGACCCCGCCACGGGCCAGCCGTTCCAGCCGGGCCCGAACGCGGGCGGCCAGCCGTTCCCCCCGGTCGACCCGGCCACGGGCCAGCCGTATGCGCAGGACCCGAACGCGGGAGGCCAGCCCTTCCCGCCGGTCGACCCTGCCACCGGGCAGCCCTTCCAGCCGGGCCCGAACGCGGAGGGCCAGCCGTTCCCCCCGGTCGACCCGGCCACGGGCCAGCCGTATGCGCAGGACCCGAACGCGGGAGGCCAGCCCTTCCCGCCGGTCGACCCTGC